>CAZLBS010000728.1:0-1929 GCA_964557505.1 uncultured Nitrospiraceae bacterium
GTGGGCACCAGCACGGCGACTTGTTTGCCATCCATGACCGCCTTGAACGCCGCGCGCAGGGCCACCTCGGTTTTGCCGAAGCCGACGTCGCCGCAGACCAGGCGGTCCATGGGTTTGACGTCTTCCATGTCCTTTTTGACATCTTCGATGGCGCGCCATTGATCGGGCGTTTCCTCATAGGGAAACTCCTCTTCGAATTGCCGCTGCCAGGGCGTGTCGGGCGTGAAGGCATGGCCGCCGTCCTGCTCGCGCCGGGCGTACAGCTTGACGAGTTCGTCGGTCATGTCCTTGATTTTCTTCTTGGCCTTGGCCTTCCGCGCCGCCCAAGAAGTGCCGCCGAGCTTGTCCGTTTTCGGCACGACGCCATCGCCGCCGACGAATTTCTGTAACGCGTCGATGTGCGTGGCGGGCACATAAAGCGTGTCGCCCTTGGCGTATTGAACGCCCAGGAAATCGCCCGCCTTTCCCTGGAAGCGCTTGATTCCGGTGTAGCGGCCGATGCCGTGGCGCTCGTGAACGACGTAGTCGCCGGGCTTGAGATCGCTGAAGGCATGCAGCGCCTCGCCTGCTTCGAAGCGGCGGCGCTTGCGGCGTATGTAGTGCCGTCCGAAGATTTCGCGTTCAGACAGCATGACGAGGGCGTCCTTCTCGGCGACGAAGCCCCCGCGGATGCGGCCGAGTTCTACCCGAAGGTCGAAGGGATCTTCATCGAGCCGGTAGCCGCGTTCGCCGAGCAGGGAGAGCATGCGGCGGCGCTCGCCTTCGTTGTTGCAGAAAATGCGCACGGCGTACTTGTTCGCGTCCCACTGCTCGAGCTGCTTCCAAAAGGCATCGAGGTCGCGGTTGAAGCCGGTCAAGGGTTTCACAGGGACGTTGAAGCGCGGCACGCCATCTTGCGGAGGCGCCGTCATCTGCGCGAGCCATGCCTGCAAATAGGGTTTCAAGCACGCTGGGGTCTGCTCCCAGTCGAGGATAAAGGGCGAATCGGGAAACTGATCCGTGATGCGGTCGACCTCCCCACGGCAGGCGATGGGTTCGTCGATCACCACGAGCGTGTTATCAGGGAAGTATTCGGTGATGAGGGCGAAGGCGCCGTCTACACCGGCCCTAATGAGGTGCTTCTCCGAACGGGGCAGGATGTCGACACGGACGGCTGGCCCGATGCTGCGCTGCGTCTCCGGCTCGAATCGGCGAATGCTTTCCACTTCATCGCCAAAAAACTCAATCCGGTAGGGCAGTTCTTCCGAGATGGGAAAGACGTCCAGAATGCCGCCGCGCAGGCTGATCTGCCCGCGTTCCTCGATCATGAGTTCGCGCTCGTAGCCGAGCTTCGTCAACTTCTGCAGGAGTTCCTCGAGGTCATATTCTTCGCCCTCCTCAATCGAGATGCGGGAGGCCTCGAGCTGTTCGCGGCCGATGACCGCCTGGATTGCGGCGCGCATGGGCGCGGCAACAAACATGGCTTCGCCAGACGAGAGGGCATCGGCGATGGCGTTCAACGTGTGCATCCGCTCGGCGACGATGTCGTCGGCCGGGTCCATGGCATCATTTGGCAGGACTTCCCAGGCCGGAAAGAGGGCGGCACGCGAGGGGCCAGCAAAGGTTTCGAGGTCTTCGTGGATGGCCTCAGCCTCGATGCGGCCGGACGCCAGCATGAGCAGCGGACGCCCGAGCGCCTGCGCGAGTTGCACCGCGGCCAGGGTTTTCGCGCTGCCCGCAAGCCCATTGAGCATGGCCTGCAAGCCGCCGCCTTTGGCCTTGCGCAAGGCTTCCACGGCCGCGTCTACCGTGCGCAAGTCCCGTTGCAATGTAGATTCCGTTACAGTCGCCATGACACACCTCAGCCCCGGCGCGCCTTCGATGTGGAGAGAGGAATTCAAGCGCGGCCAGGGTGCTTCATTGATTGATTGTTTGCCGCCTTAGGGGCGG
>CAZLBS010000729.1:0-1924 GCA_964557505.1 uncultured Nitrospiraceae bacterium
GGCATTTTCGCAGCCGGGAACGTGCATCCGCAGGGGGGAGAAGCAGCATGCGCCAGAAATTGACACGCCGCACCTTCATCATGGGCACGGGCATGGGAGCCTTGGCCGTGGCTACGGGCTGCCAGACGCCGGCCCGCATGACCAAAGCCAAGCCCAGAACGGTGGCCCTGAGCGAAAAACTCAACATCGCGGCCATTGGGTGCGGGGGCAAAGGCATGAGCGACATCGCCGGCTGCCGCCATGAAAACGTCGTAGCCCTGTGCGACATCGATGAGCGCCAGGCGGCCCAGGCGCGGCGTGAATTTCCCGATGCCGTCTACTACCGCGACTTTCGCGAGATGCTCGAGAAGCATCCCGAAATCGATGCCTGCACCATCTCGACGCCCGACCACAACCACGCCTACGCCGCCATGGTTTGCATGCAGTTGGGCAAGCACGTCTACGTGCAAAAGCCCCTGACGCATGACCTCTACGAATCGCGCATGCTGCAGGAAGCCGCCCATGAATACGGCGTCGCCACGCAAATGGGCAACCAAGGGCAATGCGGCGAAGGCGTGCTCCGCACCAAAGAAGTGCTCGGCGCCGGCGTCATCGGTACCGTTCGCGAAGTACACTGCTGGACCAACCGCCCCATCTGGGCGCAGGGCCACGCACGCCCAAACGTTACGCATGACGTCCCAGACGCAGTCTCATGGGACCTCTGGCTGGGCACCGCGCCCGAGCGGCCCTTCGTCAGCATCCATCCTGAAACGGGCAAGCCCTGCTATCACCCCTTCCACTGGCGTGGCTGGTGGGAGTTCGGCACGGGCGCGCTCGGCGACATGGCCTGCCACATCATGAACCCTGCCAACGCCGCGCTAGATCTCGACGTGCCCAAGCGAGTGGAGGTGGTCAGCATGGAAGGCGCTACCGAAGAAACCGGGCCCGTGCGCAGCATCGTGAAATACGAGTTTAGTGCAAAGGGCAAGCGCCCGGCGCTCACCATGTATTGGTATGAAGGCGGCCTCAAACCTGAGCATCCCGAAGGCGTTCCCGAGGATGAGCAACTTGGCGGTGGCGACAATGGCACCCTCTTTATTGGCGACGAGGGCGTGGTCACCTGCGACACCCATGGCGACAATCCGCGCCTCATGCCGGCGGCGCGCATGGCGGATTTCGACATGCCCGATCCATACCTCGAGCGCGTGCCAGATGAAGACCCCTATAAAAACTGGCTCAACGCCGCCAAGGGCGGTGATGCCCCGAAATCAAACTTCGACTACGCCTGCCCGCTGAACGAAATCGTGCTGCTCGGCTGCCTCGCCCAGCGCGCCAATGTCCCCATCGAATGGGACAGCAAGCGCCTTGAAGTCACGAACAGCGAGGGCAAAATCGCCCAACAATACGTGCAGCGCGAATACCGCCAAGGCTGGACATTGGCCTAGGGGTCCGGAAGGATGGCGTCGTTCTCGAGCGCTCATGCCCGCCAGGTGAAATCTGCCGAGCCAACTTCCCCAGGATGCTAGACTCAGGCCCATGAATCCCATTACCGTCCAGCTGACGCGCGAACCCGGCTGCCAAGACATACCCCTGCCGCGCTACGAGACCGAACACAGCGCGGGCATGGACTTGCGCGCGGCTATTGGCGAGCCCCTGACGCTTGCCCCCGGCGAACGCGCCATGGTACCCACAGGCCTGCGCATCGCCCTGCCGCCCGGCACCGAGGCCCAAGTGCGCCCCCGCTCAGGACTCGCCTTCAAGCACGGCATCTCCATGGTCAACACCCCCGGCACCATCGACGCCGACTACCGGGGCGAAATCAAGGTGCTCCTGATCAACCACGGCCAGGAGCCCTACACCATCAACCGGGCCGACCGCATCGCCCAAATGGTCATCGCTCCCTACCTGCACGCCACCCTCCAAGAAACAGACGCACTCGAAGAGA
>CAZLBS010000730.1:0-1924 GCA_964557505.1 uncultured Nitrospiraceae bacterium
GAGCGGCGCATGCGCGCCATGAGTTTCGTCGACCCGGCCTTGCCCTTGGCGGTGTTGTGCAATGGCGAACCCAACACCATCACCTGCGGGATGCTGGCCGAAGCCGCCAAGAGCGAAGACCCCATCGCCCGTACGGAAATCGGCAACATTGCCCGCGCACTCGCCATAGCCATTGGCAATGTGGTGACGGTGGTCTGTCCGGAAGTCATTGTCATCGGCGGCGGCGTGTCGTTGATGGGGCCGCCCTTATTCGAGCCGCTGCGCGCCTGCCTGAGAGAATATGCCTTCCCAATCTATGATGGATGCTACCGCCTTCATCCCGCCGCTTTGGGCGAGCGCGTTGTGGTCCATGGCGCCCTCCTTTACGCCGCCAGTCAACGCTAACCATTTGCTCATGCTTGTCGGCCTGTGCATACTGCTCAAGGGCCACGTTCCTTTTATTGCGTAATCGAGGGGGATCCGAATGAAAAAGTCTGTGCTTGTTTCCTATATACATGCAATGGCCGCTGCTGCAGTTGCTTTCGTACTGAGCATGGTCTGGGCGCTGCCACATGCCGCGGCGAACGAAGGCATTTTCCTCACGGGCTACGACACGGTCGAGTTGCAGCGCGCTGCGAGCGGCGTTGCCAGCCCGCGAAACGCTTCGTGGATGTTTCTCAATCCAGGGGCGCTTACCGCGCTCGACCGGCGCATCGACGCCAACTTCTATACGGTCTTTACCGACATCGACCTCAAGCCGCGCGGCATCATCGGAAACCGCATCGACAGTCCGCTCGAAAGCAACGACATCTTCTTCGTGCCTTCTGGGGGGTTGGTGTGGCCGACCGAAAGCGGCGCATTTGCAGCGGGGCTGTATGTACCCAGCGGAAGCGGCGTCGACTACCAAAACTCCCGCAATCTGATATCGCGCTTGCTGCAAGGCAACCGCGACCGCCGGCTCGAATATCAGCACGCGCGGCTCATCGGCGCCTACGCTAAGGAATTCGACAATGGATGGTCGGTCGGCGCCGCAATTCACGGCTCGATTTCGCGCTTCCGGGCCGACCACATCACGCTGCGATTGCGCCCGACCATGGGCGACTTGGAGTGGGAGACCCAGCCCGGGATCGGCGTGGGCGTGGGGGTCTACAAAGAATGGGACAAATGGTCCTTTGGCGCGTCTTACATCTCGCGAAATTTCGTGCGCCGTTTCGAGGATTACGGCGACCTGCTCGAAAACCGGCTCGATCTGCCCCACATCATTCAGGCCGGATTTGCATGGCGCCCGGCCGATAAGCTTGAACTCAACGCCGACTACAAGTGGCTCGACTGGGACAACATCGACCTGTTCGGAGCGCAAGTGTTAGAGGGCGGCTTTAGCTGGCGCGACCAGCACAGCGTCAAGTTTGGGGCCGAATACACGCCGGTCAAGCGCTTGGCCTTGCGTGCGGGCTACAGCTTTGCGACTTCGCCCGTTGAAAACGAACACGTCTTTGTTACAAGCCTGGTGCCGGTCATTACGAAACACAACCTGACCGCGGGCGGCTCCTGGCGCGTCAATGAGCACCACGAGTTTCACCTGACGTATTTGCGGGCCGTGCCTCACACGCAGACCGATACCGGTACGGGCGACATCTTCAGCATCGTGGCCGCCAATTCCGAATTGCGCACGGCCGGCAACAGCTTTTCGCTCGGATACACGTTGCATTTCTGACGGGCTGGCGGCGGCTTGCCTAGTTGCGGCACGCGTCAGCGGCGCGTCACACTATCGGTTCGCCGCCACCTGCGAAAGAAAGCCGCCGCCCGTCCATGCCGCAATCCGCTTCTGATCTGCACAACGTACCACCGCTGTTGAGCGTCATCATTCCGGCGTACAACGAAGCCGGGCGCATCGGGCCGACCCTGCGTGCGATGCATGAATACTTGTATCACCAGCAATACACCT
>CAZLBS010000731.1:0-1921 GCA_964557505.1 uncultured Nitrospiraceae bacterium
GCGATGGTATAGTAGTGGCGAGACGCAAGCTGTAGGCAGATCAACCCCAAGCAAGGCCAGCCGTGAGCACGCACATTTTCCGGGCAATTCTGATCGCGGGGATCGCGGCTGGCTTTTGGACGGGGCAGCCCTTTGCTCAGGCCATCCCGTGGCGCAGCGGGGCAGAGGCATTGCCGCAAGCGAAGCGCCTCCCGGCTGATGGCCTCGCCGTCGTGCAACTCGATGGGGCGCCGGGTGCGGCGGAGCGCGCGGAACTTGCCGCGCAAGGCATCCATCTGCTCGGCTATCTTGCCGAAAATGCCTGGTTCGCAAGGGTTTCGGCTCAGAAGGCCCTTCCTGCATTACCCATCATCAAAGGGCTAGCGGCTCCCAAGCTGGGGTGGAAGCTGCACCCCGTCTTGCATCCGGGCAAAGCGCAGCGGGACCTCCCCGTTGCCGATGCTTCCCACGCGGCTGTCTACATTCAGATGCAACAAGACGTCAATGCCTATGCTGGCAAGGCGATCGTAGAAGGGCATGGCGCCAAGTTTCTGAGCGATGCCCCAGCCGCGCGGATTATCGCCGCGATGGTTCCGTGGGATCGCCTTTCGCCTCTGGCGATGGACCCCGCGGTGGCCTGGATAGAACCGGCGCTCGCCCCGCTGACGAAAACGTTGGACCGGGTGCGGCCAACCGTGCAGGGCAATGCCATCGCGGAAGCTCCATACGAGTTGGATGGCGCCGGCGTGCGGGTCATGGTGTACGACTCCGGCCTGGTCTGGAATCACCCCGACTTCGGCGCGCGCCTTACGCTCGGCGAAGAAGACGGCGAGGCCGAAGACCACGCTACGCATGTGGCCGGCATCGTCGGGGGCGATGGCAGAGAAAGCGAGAATTACGGCGGCGAACCCAACGCCTACCGCGGCATGGCGCCCGGCGCGCTCCTCTTTTCGTACGAATACGACTGGGGCGGGGCGGGAGAATTGTTTTACGCCGACCCCGGCGACATCGAACGCGATTACCGCAACGCGCTCGATCGCTTCAATATCTCCCTGGTAAACAATTCGCTGGGCTCGAACGTGCAGCAGAATGATTACCCTTGCTGGCTGCTCGGCACGTATGGCCTCACCTCGAACCTCTCAGACGGGATTGTCAGGGGCAGCCTTGGCAAGCCCTTGCGCGTCATTTGGTCGGCGGGCAACGAGCGTGGCTACAGGGTCTGTCTCGACACGCCCTATGGGAGCATCGCCCCCCCTGCAGGTGCAAAGAACACGATTGTCGTCGGCTCGATAACGGGCGACTTCGAACTCCCCGCGACCTTCACGGCCTACGGGCCGACGAACGATGGCCGGCTGAAGCCAGACGTAGTCGCCCCGGGGGACAACACCGCAGAGCCAAGCGCCGTTTTGTCTACGGGCTTGGGCGGCGGGTATGTCTACAAAGGCGGCACCAGCATGGCCGCGCCCGTCGTGACCGGCGGTTCCGCCTTGCTCATAGAGGCATGGAACGGGGCGTTTCCCGGAGAACCGCTGCCATCGCCCGCGTTATTGAAAGCGCTGCTCGCGCATAGCGCGCGCGACTTAGGCCGCCCTGGCCCGGATTACATTTTCGGCCATGGCGTCATACAAGTCGCCGATGCGGTGGATCTGATTGCCGCGCAGTCCTTCACGGACCCGGAACCCATCAGCGACGGCGAGGTGCGGTTGTTCGTCGTGGACGTGCCCCCGGAGACCCCCGCCATATCGGCGACATTGGCATGGGCTGATTATCCGGCCGCGCCCAATGTCACGCGTACCCTGGTCAACGACCTGGACGTCATCCTCGAATCGCCCTCCGGAATCCGTCATCACGCGTGGACGTTGAATCCCGCCGTCCCCTATGCGGATGCGGAGCAGGACACGCCGAACCGGGTGGACAATCTGGAAAACGCGCACGTCGAGGC
>CAZLBS010000732.1:0-1921 GCA_964557505.1 uncultured Nitrospiraceae bacterium
CGCATGGCTGGCGATCCGCGGCCTGTTGGCCTATTGGCAAAAAGGCCCGCCCGGCCCAAAGGCGCGCCAGTGGGGCGCTCTGGCGGCCGGCGTGGCAGCCGTCTCCATCTCCTGCGCGGCGCTCTACCCTGGTTACTATGAATGGGAAGAATTCGCCAAGGCGCGCAAAGGGCATTACAACAATCAGTTTGCCGCACAAGAGGAGGCCTACGCCTGGATCCTCGAAAACACCGATCCGCAGGCCGTCTTCTTAAGCGACGACTTCACGTCGCTTCGCACCGTGGGAGCGGCTGGCCGAAAACTCGTCGCGACGATGTCGATCTTCTCGAACCCATACGTCGATGCGCAGAGCCGCTGGGAAACCCGCAATCACATGTGGGACGCGATGCGGGCGAAAGACCTCGAGACCTTTCATCAACTAGTCGAGGAGACCGGGGTCACCTACGTGCTGGCAACCCGCGAGTTCTTGCGGATTTCAGAGGCCGCCCGCTTCCCCACCTTGGACTGCGTTCTTGACGCGGACACCATCCGCATCTATCGCGTCGCCCAGCCGGGCATGGCCGGAGCGAGCCACCCGGAATCCTAAGTCATAGTGATAGAAGCCCGGCTCGTCGTAATTGCGGTAGGCCGATCGGCAATACATCGCGCGTGAATTCCACGACCCTCCGCGGGAAACACGGGCCTGCCCTGACTCAGGACCCAATGGATCGCGAATCGGCGATACCCGGTAATAGTCCGGCGCGTACCAATCGCTGCACCATTCCCACACGTTGCCGGCCATGTCGTAGCATCCTGCCCCCGACGCGGAATGCCGGCCATGCCAAATCTCAAAAAAAGTCACGGGAGACGTATAGGGCTCCGTCCACATCCCGTGAGGATTGCGGTAATACCCGGGCCGGTAGTTGTAAAAAAAAGTGAACTCCTCCGGCTCCTTGCGCACGCTGTGAGATAAACGCGTGACCCCTCTGCGCGTGACAAGCCACGACGCCGCACGCTCCCACTCCGCCTCGGTGGGCAGGCGGTAGCCATTGGGCCACGGGTGAATGGGCGACCAGGTTTCCAAGTCGTAACACGGCTCAAGACCGTGAATTTCGCTTAGCCAGTTGCAGTACGCAACCGCCCCATACCACGTCACCATCGTTACGGGATGCTCCGCCCGGTCCGATTTCGGATCCCCGTCGCGGCGCGCATAGAAGCGCGCATTCTGAAACGCAATGGCCCCCCGCCAATCGAGCACCATGAGCAGCAGCACGTCATCCAGAAAAAGATTGCCGCCGTCGTAGCCGCTAAGCTTGCCGGTTTCCCAGGCCCAGTTCATCACCGCGACATATTGCGCCGTTGTAATCTCATATTTGCCGATGCGGTATGGGCTTAAGATGATTGTCCGTGCCGGCGTCTCGCGCTCGAGGTGCTGGGCTTGTTCAGCATCCGACAAGCCGGGCCCGCGCCGAAATGCACCGCCCCGCACCTCGACGAGGACAGGCGCCAAGGGATCATCGCTTGCCGGCGGAATGTCGTCAGGACCAGGCATCAGCTGCCCACCAGCATTCCAACAGGCGCACAGCATCACCGTGACCGCCGTAATCATTCGAACCAAATCATGCATGGCCCCATTATGCGCCATTCGCAAGGCTTCTTGCAGGCATTCGATTCTCGTGATGTGGCATAATTTAGGAATCGATACTCGTTATAACAAGTTTCGCGAATGAGAGCTATTCAGCATTGGAGTGTTTTTGTTTATGGCAAAACGCAGTGTGAGCATTCCCGAGCGTCAGCCGCTGCCGACACAGGTCTATGTTGCCCTGGCCCGCGCCGCCGAGCGGTGCAATCACGAAGTGGCGCAACTCTGCCGGGAGAACGGCCTGACCCTGCCGCAATACAACGCCTTGCGCATTCTTCGAGGGGCGGGCAACGAGGGGCT
>CAZLBS010000733.1:0-1920 GCA_964557505.1 uncultured Nitrospiraceae bacterium
GCCTATCGCGCCGTTAGCGCTGCCGGGCGAGCCGGCGCCGGCCGCCCCTGACCCAGCGCAGTAAGGCGATCCCCCCGCTGCGCACGCCCTTTACCGCAAACAACGGGCCACGCCATCTTGGCCGTTAGCTGGAGAGGGCTTCCTGCAACTGCTCATCGCTGAGCTTGTCTTCAGGCGGGACCCGTTCCCACGTCGTCGTGCGGCCAAACAGGGAAATGCCAACGAACCCGCGTGCCTTCAAGGTTTCGCTGTCTTCCAGCCAAATCTTGCCCTTGTACGTTTTGCCGTTCTTCGGATCGTAGACCGTGCCGCCAGTCCATTGGCCGCCGTCTTTGCTGAACCCTTGCAATATCTCTAGCCCGAGGATGGGCCGCAGCCGCTTGTCCTCGTCCGGATTGTACAAGTCGAGCCGCGGCTCTCCCGCCCGTTCGGGAAAGTCGCCCTCCTCTTCAAAGACCGGGCTGGCCAGCCACACAATACGGCCGCGCCAGGTACCGCTTTCTTCGTTCTTGTCAATGTAGACAATGGATTCGCCATCTTCGGTGTACCACTGACCGGCGATGGCGTTGGACGCAAACTCCTCGGCATGCGCCCCAGCGGCCGCTAAACAGGCAGCCAAGGCTGCGTAAGCGGCGGCGTGTAGATGATTCCGTATCATAAGGTTCCTTTATCCGCCAATGCCGATCGCCCGGGGAATCGCGCCCAAGACGGGCGGAAAGATCCCGAATGCCCCAAGGGCGATGCTGATGAGGCAAATGCCAAGAATGAGGGCCACAACGGCCCCGATAAAGCCCCGAATCTTGGTCATGGTCATGGGTATTGCTCCTCCCCAATGGTGCCGCGAGAATGCGGACGCTCTCTCAGCCTAAACCTTCGGCTGCACTTCGTCAACGATGGCCATGAGCCGGCGGCCATACTCCGTATAGGTGTCATACATCTGCTGGCTGGTTTCGGCCTTGGCGCCGGTATGAATGACGGCAGCCAAGTGCGGCTCGATGCTGATGCCGCTGTCGTAGCCGTTTGCGAGCAAATCGCCTACGATCTCCCGGACGTACCCGTCGCCCTCGCCGCAATAGACATATTCTTCTTCGCCAACTCCGGCGCCGGGGCGTGCTTTGGCGTCCTTAATATGCACATACGCAATGCTTTCCTGCACCGTCTTGTAGTAATCCCAGGCATCTTGCCCGTAGGTCACCGGATTGCCCGTATCGAACACGACCTGAAGCGCCGGGCTGTCCACTTCCGCGAGCAGAATGTTGCTGTTCTCAGCGGAAAGGCCGCCCCAGCCGCTGCAGTTCTCATGCACGAGGGTAATCCCGCCGTCTTCGGCCATGCGGGCAAGTTCTTTGAGCCGCCGGATGGCCTCGCTCCGCCATTCGGATTCCGCAACCGGGCGCTCCGAATCATTGGGATAACTCATCACGCGGATGAACGGGGTGCGCAGCCGTTGCATGCGCGGAATCGCACGGCGCAAGTCGCCGTAGTCGACCGCGGGGTCGCCCGTGATCGGCCGGGCCCAATTGCCAATGGCACTGCCGAAACACGAGCATTGCATGCCGGCATCCTCGAGCTTGTCGGCCACCTGATCGAACGCCGTATCATCGAGCGCGACGACATTCGTGCCGTCGATCATGCGCAGCTCGATGTGGTTCCACCCCAAGTCCTGATGAACCCGAATCTGTCCATCAATGTCCTTGGCCCCTTCATCCGCGATTCCCGAAAAATACATGCCGCAATCCCCTTCAAACGAATGCCGTGTGTAGCGGGCTTGAGTATACCCAGGCAGCCGCAACGATGCCCAGTGCGTTGACCCTTACGCCATTGGCTGCTATGATATCGAGCGCTTCAGGGGCGATTAGCTCAGATGGTTAGAGTGCCACGTTGACATCGTGGAGGTCACTGGTTCGATTCCAGTATCGC
>CAZLBS010000734.1:0-1914 GCA_964557505.1 uncultured Nitrospiraceae bacterium
CCCGCGCATGGTGGTCTCTTCCCGAAGAATGTCTTGTGTCGCCCGCAAGCGTGCCAAAAGCGTGGCAGGCAAGAGATGCACCCAGCGTTCGAGAATGTAGAGCAATTGCGCCTCGAGGGAATCCGGATTGGCCAGCATCGGCGCGCGCAGCGTATCGAAGAGCGTCGAGTCCAGCGTATCCACTGCCGGGAGAGTGGCGAAGTGGCTGTCCATCTCATGCATCAAGGCAGTGTATGGGGCTTGCTGCTGCAGCGGCACATCCGTAATCAGTTCGCGGAATTGGCGCATCGCCCGGTTTTGATTGCACAGCCACAGCAGCGCCATTTCCCAAACGCACTCATCGCGCCGGGACATATGTTCGCCCCGTTCGACGAGGAAATCCGCGTGGGTCTTGTCGCCGCGAATAACGGCCTGCGGCGGATACAGGCGTACCATCTGATTGATCGGACGCTCGATAACCTCATGCCCGCGGCTCCGAGCGATCTTGTCCAGCGCAGACGGGAGCGAGCCAGGTTCTTGTTCGACGGTGTACCGGGTGATCACGTAGCGAAAGATATCGAGCAGCACCCCCGCCGCCAGGAGATGACCGGGCTGCATGGCGGGCAGATCCGTAGACGACCAATCGCGCCGCTCATTGACCCTCGCGGCCACCATACGCACACGGTAGATGAGGCCCGCGCCCGGATTCCCCACCAGATGCGGCGGCACGTGGCCTTCTTCACCGAAGATCAGCCCCTTCAGACCAAAGAACTCCCATGCCTCCTGACCGATTGGCACGGCGTATGGGAAGAACGACTGGGGACTGTATTCGAATTCTAGATCCCCTAATGCTTTCTTGCCTGGCATGGTGGGTGACGGTGTCTGCGATGCCATGTATGTCCCCGATTTGGTTAGGACGCGCGTAAAGAGCAGCATCCGCTACAAAGTAACAAAGGGCATCGGCGCGTGGCCTGCCCCTTGGCCACGAGGATAAGCCCCGTGCAAACCTAACATCGTATCGAAAGGCGCGCCGCGAATGCACGTGCGCGGCGTTTCGCTAGGACGCGCCCGCGGTAGGCACGGCGGGCGTGCTTCCGTTATAGTCAACGCGCGCCGCTTGCCTTGCATTCCGGCGGGATTCGCTAACGCATTTCATGCATACGCTTTATGCCTAGAGGGGCCCGCCTTGACATGCGCGCTGAAATCGTAATGATAGGCACCGAACTGCTGCTTGGCCAGATTGTCGATTCCAACTCTGCCTATATCGGAAAGACGCTGGCGCGCCATGGCATCCCGCTATATCAGAAGACGACAGTGGGGGATAACCAAGGGCGCATCGAGCGGGTATTGCGGGAAGCGCTGAGCCGCGCCGATGTGGTGTTGACCTCGGGCGGGCTCGGTCCCACGGAGGACGACCTGACGCGGGAGGCCGTTGCAGGGGTCTTTGGCCGCGCGCTCGTCCGGCAGCAGGAGCTGGTCGAACGGCTCGAGCAGATCTTCAAGCTTATCGGCAGAGGGATGACGGAGAACAACCTCAAGCAGGCTGACGTGCCGGAAGGCGGGCATGTGCTGCCGAATCCGCATGGGACCGCTCCCGGCCTGCTGGTCGAAGGCGATGAGGGCGTCATCATATGCATGCCCGGCGTGCCGGCCGAACTGCACGCCATGCTCGAGGAGCAGGCAATCCCCTACATTCGTGAGCGGTTTCAGATCGCCGAGGCGCTCTTCCCGCGCGTCCTGAAGATATGCGGGGTGGGAGAAAGCACCATCGATGCCAAGGTCGGCGATATTTTGCGGGAGCAAGAAAACCCGACGGTTGGCATTCTGGCTTCGCCTGATGTCGTCCGGTTGCGAATCGTCGCCCGCGCCACATCTGCTGAGGAGGCGGAGCAATTGATCGCCCCCGTTGAACAACGCCTGCGTGAGCGCTTGGAC
>CAZLBS010000735.1:0-1905 GCA_964557505.1 uncultured Nitrospiraceae bacterium
TCCCGAATGTCCACCGCGGCGATCTTGTAACGCTGCTTTTCGTGCAGCGCCGCAACAAGCTTGGCGCCAATGTAACCGGACGCACCGGTGATCAAAATCGTTTTCTGATACGTACTCATCAGGTCGAAGCGGCCTCTGCTTCTGGAGCCGCCACGTCTTGATCGGCGGGCCGCCGCGCCCAGAAACCCGCCACGGTCAGCCCGGCGGCGATATGCCAGATTCCCCACCAGCCCGCAATCAAGGCCATGCCCCCAAGGCCATCGAAAAACGTAAAGATCAACGCGAGGCCCAGCGCCGAATTCTGGATGCCCACCTCGATGCTGATGGCGCGCCGATCCTGCTCTGGCAGGCGAATGCTCCATCCCATGACGTATCCCAACGACAGCGCCAAGGCATTGTGCGCAAAGACGGCGAAGGCAATGGCCCCAATCGTTTGGGTGAACAGCACGGCATTCTGCGAGAACACCACGGCAATGAAGGTGATCAGAAACAAGATCGAGCCGTACTTAAAAGGCTTGTGCAGCTTGCCGCTGAAAGTGGGCAGCACATGCGCGCAAAGCATGCCGAGGCACATGGGTATCACGAGGATTAACGTCACAGTCAAGACCAGTTGAATGGGATCCAAGTTCACTTCGCGCATAATGGCGCTCGTGCCGGGATGCAGATATCCCCATAACGACAGGTTTACGGGCGTCATCACCATCGCGGCCAGCGTCGAAATGGCAGTCATGCTCACGCTAAGCGCCGTGTTGCCTTTCGCGAGGTGCACGAGAAAATTAGAGAAATTGCCGCCGGGACAAGAGGCGATCAAAATCATCCCCAGGCTAATGCTCGGCGGAGGCCGCAGCAGCAGCGTGAGCAGAAAGGTCAGCGCCGGCAACAGCATGAACTGCGAAACCAGCCCGATGAGCGGGGCCAGCGGCGTGTGGATGACGTGCTTGAAGTCCGCCGGCCGCAGGTCGAGCGCCACGCCAAACATGATCAGGCCCAGTATGCCATTCAGCAGCCAGAGGCTCTCGCTCTGAAAGTGGAGTGTCGCCTCATCGACCGGCATCGGCTAGCGGCCTTTCGGCTCCTCGTGCATCTTCTTGAACTCGAGCAGGCTCGGGGCCCACATGTGTTGCACCGGATCCACATCGGCATGCACCACGCTGCACGTTTCCGCCGCAAGGCAGCGCTCGAGCGCGGGCTTCAGGTCTTCCGGCTTGCTCACCCGCTCGCCATGTCCGCCCATCGCCTCGCTGATCACATGGTATTTCGTCTCATCGAAATCCGCGTTGATTGTCTCGTCCGGGTCGAGCCCCTTGTTGTGAAGCGTCTTGCGGTAAATCATCTTATACGGCTTCAGCGTGATGCTCTGGTTCATCTTTACCATGCCCCACTGCTTGTCGCAGGTAACGAGAAAGATGACCTTGAGCTTGTTGCGCACGGCCGTTTCGATTTCCTGCAGGTGCATGCTCATCGCCCCATCGCCAATGATGCAGATGACTGGACGGTCCGGATGCGCGACCGCAAAGCCCAGCGCCTGGGGGATGCCCGCGCCCAGCATGCCGAATTTGTCCGTGTAGATGAGGCTGTTCGGCGTATCCACATCGTAAAAAAAGTTGCCCCAAACGGCCGTGTGGCCGCCATCGAGCACGCACAAGGTGTTGTCCGGAAAAAATTCCGAGCACGTCTTGATGAGATAGGCCGTGCCGATGCTCTGGCCATGCTCATCGCATTTGGCGTCAAGCTTTTTGCGCTGCTTCCGCATGGCCTCGCGGTACTTGCCGAGCGTGGCCTCGCGCCCATTCTGGCTGCCGGGCTGGCCACCCTGCTTGAGTTCTTCGAGCAGCGCCACGAGGAAGCGCTTCGCATCCGCAAGCACCGTTAGGGTAGCCGGCTTTTTTAAGCCGAGCACTTCCT
>CAZLBS010000736.1:0-1897 GCA_964557505.1 uncultured Nitrospiraceae bacterium
GAGGCGTTCGTGATCAGTCGCGTGCGGAGCGCGCCGGACCGCGGCAGCGGGTCGGGGATCGCGCCGGGGTCGGCCGGGGTGACCTCCAGCTCGCTCGAGTTGTTCGACGCGTCCGGTGACCGAGCGCCCGCCCGCGACGTACAGCAAGGCCGTATGGGCCGCCTGGTCGGATTCTTGCGCGAGGCCGGCGGCCAGTTCGCGCGCCGTCTTGATGCGGTAGCGCGTGCGCGCGGCGCGGGCTAGTGCGCGGCGGGCTTCACGCGTCGGCTCTTCGCCATAATCCCGGCTTGTGAGGTCGGATGCCAAGATGAACTGGCATGGGCCCTGGTCGGTTGCCGTGAAACGCTCTGCGTGCGCCGTGCCAGAGACCGTCATGGTGCAGCCCGATGCAACCCCGTCGATCCGTATATGCTTCGCCTTGCACGCGCCCCGAAGCGCACGCGACCGGACGTGGAGTTGCTCGCCGGCGAACACGAGTTCTGGTCCGAGCATGATGTCGCAAAAGATGTTGCCCCATTTCGCGACGACGTAGGAGCGCTCGATAATTTTCCGGCAATGCACGTCGCCTTCTTGACAGATGACGAGACCGGCGGCATTGCGTCCGACGTAGCAATCGCCGGTGCACGCTATAGCGCCTAAGACGTAGGCGTCGACGTATGCGGCCCCATCTTCTACGACGAGCGTCGCCCCCTCCGGCACGCTGCCCACGAGCTTCGTATTGCCGGTGGACTTGAAGATGGGACCCTTCGAGGCGACCTCAAGCCCGGCCAAACGTTGCAGCTCACGGGGGGGCGCATCGGCAATCTGTTTTTCAGTCACGATGTTGGCAATCTGCAGCAGCCCATTCAATCCTGTTTCGGGAGGGCTGGCAGAAACGGGTTCGAGTGATTCCCGCTGGGCGGCCAATTGATCGCGCAACGCGCGGTAATTCGGCGCTGTCGGCACAGCATCGGAGCAGAGCAGCGCCGCGTGAAGCAGCAATGCCTCATCGATGTCGAGTCCCCCGGCGCCACGGGCTTCCAACTTTCCGAGGGCACGGAACAGCATGATGTTCTGCTGCGTCGCGGCTTCTGGCGAAATGTCGTGGGGCGCTTGGCTTGCCCAGACCGATACGACGCGTTGCGCTTCGTCATCGGGGATGGGTTCGCTGCCGGGCTCGATGCACAAGGAGGCCGCTCGAAAGAGCGCAATTCCTTCGAGGCTCGCGTGGGCGATTGCATCATCGCCGGCCTCGCGAAAATAGTCGAGCAGGAGCGAGCGGACACTCATCCCCGTATGGCCCCTCTAGGCAGTGAAGGCGGTGGCGATGGCCTCGGTATAAGGCGGATACAAGATCCCCTTCTCCGTGATGATGCCGGCGATATACTTGGCAGGCGTCACGTCGAAGGCCGGGCTATACACGCGGACGCCATCGGGTGCGGTCCGGGCGCCGAAGCCATGCGTTACTTCCTCAGCCCCGCGCTCCTCGATGGGAATGTGTTCCCCGCTGGGCACCTTGCGGTCAAAGGTGGATAGAGGCGCCGCGACATAAAACGGAATGCCATGGGCGTGTGCGAGCACCGCCACGCCATAGGTCCCAATTTTATTGGCGGCATCCCCATTGGCGGCGATGCGGTCCGCGCCCGTAATCACGACGCTGACCTTGCCTTCCTTCATGACCTGGGCCGCGGTGTTGTCGCAAATGAGAACGGTATCGATGCCGGCGTGCATGAGTTCGTAGGTGGTTAAGCGTGCACCTTGCAACAAGGGGCGCGTCTCATCGGCGTAAGCCGTGAAGGATGTCCCCATTTCGTGCGCGCGAAACATGACGGCGAGGGCTGTGCCGTACATGCTGGTGGCAAGACTGCCCGCATTGCAATGCGTGAGGACGCCTCCGCCCGCTGGAATGAGCGGGGCC
>CAZLBS010000737.1:0-1244 GCA_964557505.1 uncultured Nitrospiraceae bacterium
AAAGCCATCCAGGATGCAAAACGAGCCCCGCCCATGCGATTCGCCCGCGGTCAAGTAGCGCAGCAATGCCCAGCTCCCTGAGGTCGTGGAAAACAGCCCTTACACTCGCGATGCGCGTCCCGGCCCGGGTCCGCGCGGCCCCATAGCATACCCCATTCAGCACGCGGATTGCAGGAAGAAGCCGGACGCGACGCACAGGCGCGGCGGTCGCGGAGAGCGGGGTTGGGTGGCCGCTGGCCGAAAAGCAGTGGCTGGAGGGTTCCCGGCACGTGAGCCGCAAAATCTCGCGCAAGGGTATCGACCGGGAAACACGTCCACACGGAAAAACGTCTCGCCCGCATCCAATTCCGCGTTCAAGTGCTTCGCCAAGTCGCTTACAGATACCCCAGGCCCATGAGCTTTTCTCTTAGCTCGGCTTCTTCCTCGGGGGTGAGGCCCTCGGTGGCCTGGCCCTCGTCGGTTGCGTGTTGGGATTCGATCTTCTTCGCGCGCTCGGTTTCATCGAGGATGCCGCTGAGGACCTTGCCGTCCATGTCGTCGGGCACGGGCAGTCCGAAGAGATGCATGATGGTTGGGGCGAGGTCGTAGAGGATAGCGTCCTGCCTCGCGCCCTGCTGGATGCCCTTGCCCGACGCGCAAAGGATGCCATCCATCACGTGGTTGCCATAGAGCGTGATGTTCTTGTAAACCGGCTGCTTGCTCGTGAAGCCGAAGAAGCACACGGGCATGTGCTTGTTCTCGAGCGGCAGAGGCATCACGTCGGGGCCGTACTGCGAGAACTCGCCGTGGTACATCTCCGCGTTGGTGTGCACGGGCCCGCCAACCTTCTCCTTCGTGTACGGATTCACGAGCTTGTCCCACTTCGCCACCAGTTCGTCGCGGATGGCGTCGTAGTCCTGCGGGTCGACCGAGCCATTCGGGCGGATATCCTTGGTATTGATATAGATGCCCGACCAGCCGAAGGGGGCGTAGGCGCGGGTCTTCTCCCAGTCGACATCTTCCTTGAGGCTGAGCATGCCGGGCATGGAGACCGTACCGGTGGACTTGCGCAGGCGCGTCTCGGGGGCTTTCGCCTGCTTTTTCCCGGCGAGACCGAACAGCGGCTGCAACAGCACCGTGAGTGAATGCGGTGTCCAGCCGAGGTCCCACAGCAGCTTGCGCCAGCGGGTTTTCCAGGTCTTCTTGAGCGTGATGAAGCCTTCGCGCAGCAGCCAGCTGTTGATGTCGATGAAGAAGTGCGTCGG
>CAZLBS010000737.1:1254-1896 GCA_964557505.1 uncultured Nitrospiraceae bacterium
AGCCATGGTCGCTGATGATAAAGCTGATCGCATCCTCGCCGGCCTTCTCCACGATCTTGCCGATGTGGGCATCGATCATCTGGTAATAGGCCTCGATACGCGGCATGAACTTCTCGGCCATGGCCGGGTTGTGCCGCGGATGGCCCTTGTCCATCCAGTGCCACAGCTCATGCTGGAGACGGTCGGTTCCCCAGATGTGCAGCATCACGAAGTCCGGGTCGTGGCGGTCCATGAGTTTCTCGCACACCTCGAACTTGACGCGGTCCATCCACTCGAGTTCATCCATGAACATCGTGCAGTTTTCCTCGGACGCGGCCGAGACGAAGGCCATGGTCTTGAAGAAAAGGGGATAGCGTCCGTATTCCTGCTCGAATTCCTGCACGAGTTCCTTGGGGTGCGCGTAGTCATCGACGCCGTCCGGCGTGAGGAATCCGCTGACCATGGCGCCCTTGATTTTCGCAGGCGGATAGGTCGTCGGCACGTTCAGCACGAGCGAGGTCTTGCCCGCGTCGCTGAGATACTCCCAGACCGTTTTTCCCTTGCGCAGATGCGCGTTGACAGGGTGCTCGGTCTTCGTTTCGGGGTCATACACGAGAAAGTCGAAGGCGCCGGTCTTGCCGGGATTCTTCCCGGTCATAAAGG
>CAZLBS010000738.1:0-1871 GCA_964557505.1 uncultured Nitrospiraceae bacterium
ACATTGACTACGACCTTTGGCTTGGGCCGGCGATGCACCACGCGTTCAGCGCGCGGCATTTTCACCATGCATGGCAGACTTCCGAGCAGTGCGGCAACGGTGCCTTCGCGCTTCACTCCCTGAACACGTTCGACGCTATCACCAATGCTTGGGGCCTCGGAGAGGTCAAAACCATTGAGTCCTGCGGCGGTCGGGATGTCTTCGCCCCCGACGCCCCATTTGTCGGCATTTGGGGGTGCTTCGAGAAATCCGAATTCGTCTTTTCCCAGGTTCGCCGCGAGACCTTCTTGAAGCCCAAGGCGAGCGTGGACACGGGAGAAGAAACAGCTACGGGACTCTCACCGTGGCCTTCTCCCACTTCCGAATGGACCCGCGCGCATGTGGAGAACTTTATCGAGTGCATCCGCACGCGGGAGGAGCCGAACGCACCCATCGAGGCGGGGCATCGCGCGGCGTGCATGGGGCACTGGGCGAACGCGAGCTTCGCGATTGATCGCGCCATTCCTATCGACCCCGAAACCGGCTATCCCATGGACGACGCCGAGGCGATGGCCCATCCCAGTGTCCGCAAGACCTACCGCGAAGGCTTCGTCGTGCCGGAACTGGTGTAAGCGGTCCTGGTGGGCATCTCACCCGTTCTCAAACACCGCGCCAAGCAAGCCTTGTCCGCGCTCGGGATTCGCATGCGGCCGGGGGCGGCCGTGCATGCGGACCTGGGGGACTTCTGCCGGTACCTCGTGCGGCAGCACAGCTTTCGCCCGGGCACGGTGGTCGATGTCGGTGTCGCGGACGGCACCATCGAGCTGTACACACCCTTTCGCGACGCGCGCTTGTTGCTCGTGGAGCCGGTGGCGGCGTTCGAGCCGGCCTTGGAGAAGCTCTGCGCGCGATTCGGTGGTGAGTATGTGCTGGCGGCGGCGAGCGAGGCGCGGGGCGAGGCGCGCATGCATGTGCCGCCGGATGCGCATGCCGCGACCCTTTCCGGGGACGCTGCGCACGGCCGCACGGTGAAGACCATTCGGCTCGATGAAGAAATCCGCGCGCGCGGGTTGCCACCGCCCTACTTCCTGAAGGCCGACACGCAGGGCACCGAGCTGGACGTAATCGCCGGGGCCGAGGGCATCTTGCCGGAGACCGCCGTCATCGTGCTGGAGACCTCGCTCTTTCACTTCGCAGCGGGCCGGCCGGATTTCGGTGAGGTGGTCGAGGCGATGCACGGCCGCGGCTATGTGGTCTACGACCTCTTCGGCGGACACGGCCGGCCGCTCGACGGCGCCCTGGCGCAGGTCGATGTCGCCTTCGTCGCCGAGGACAGCCCCTTGCGCGCGGACCACCGCTACATGGCCCCGGAGCAGGCGCAGGCCTACGCGAACAGCCTCACGACGCGGCTGCGGCGCTGGCTGGGCGTCTGACGCTCCCCTACTTCACGAGTTCTGCTGCTTCGCCTGTAAGGTGAATGGGGTTGGTGTAAATCCAGGGAACCCACTCGCCCAGGATGTCGAGGTGCATCTCGATGCGGTACTTGCCCGGCGCTTTCGGCTCGTAGTCGAGAAAGGCGCCGGTCGATTCATGAACGACTTCGCCTGTATGCAGGACAACGAACTTGCCCGCATGGGGCGACTCGGCGAGGAGGCGTGTTTCGCCTTCCACGAAGGGCAGTTCCTCGCCAATGGCCGCCCGCGTGCCGTTGCTCTCCGCCACGGCGGTGAACCCGCGCGCATCGGCGATCATGTCGAAGGCGACGAACGCGCGGCCATCGACCAGCGCCTCGAGCAATGCCTCTTCGCTGAGTTCGTTCGCGAGCACGTGCGTCGAGACGAAATCGACCATGAGCGGATAGGGGTCGAGCTGCTTGAACCACAACTCGCGCC
>CAZLBS010000739.1:0-1866 GCA_964557505.1 uncultured Nitrospiraceae bacterium
TGGGGGCGAGCAATTCACGACCGTGACTGAAGACGGCAAGCTCAGGTACACCATGCCGAAACCTAACGTGGCGCTGTTTAATCTGCCGGCCGCGGACCGCAAGGGCAACTTGTACAAGCGCGGAGCCGCCATCGTCTCGGAGGCCCGTGAAGCAACGCGGGCGGTCAAGCGCAATGGCGGCATCGTCATAGCACAGGTTGGATTGATCGTCGACGAAGGGTACGACGATGTGTTCATCCCGGCGGACGACGTCGATGCGATTGTGTATTACCCCGAAACCGAGCAATGCGCCTCTATTCCGCACAGCAAAGCCTGGAAGATGTTCACGCCAGAGCATGACACGCCCATCGAGGAAGGCATCGCGCGGGTGCGCTTCATCAATAAATTGGTGGGCGTGACGCCAAGCCGGTCGCATGCCGACGACGCTGTGGCGCGGCTGGCGGCTTCGATCTTTTGCGAGGAGGCGCCGAAAGGGGCTGGCGTTGATGTCGGGGTGGGCATGCCGGAGGAAGTGTCGCGCTTGCTGAGCGAGCACGGCGTGAGCGACCACATCACGTTGTTCAGCGAGAGCGGCGTGTTCGGCGGCATGCCGGCGCCAGGCGTCTTCTTCGGCGTATCGATCAACCCGCGAGAAATCTTGGGCTCCATCGAGGCCTTTCGGGTGATGTATGACCATCTGGACGCGGCCATTCTGGGCACCCTCGAAGTGGATTCGCAGGGCAACGTGAATGTGTCGAAGCGTGGCGAGGGCTGCATCAATTATGTGGGCCCGGGCGGGTTCATCGACATTACCGAATGCGCCGACATGATTCTGTTCGTAGGCTCATGGATGGCGAAGGCGAAGCTGACCATCGCGGGAGGCAAGCTCAGCATCGAACAGCCTGGACCCTGCAAGTTTGTCGAGCAGGTAAATGAGATTACGTTCTCAGGAGCGGAAGGGCTGCGCAAAGGCAAGAAGGTGTTCTACATCACGCACGTGGGCGCGTTTCAGCTTACGGAGCGCGGGCTCGAGTTGATCCGGGTGATGCCCGGGGTCGACATCGAGCGCGACATCCTGCAGGTAGCGAAAGCACGCATCGTGTTGCCGGCGCAAGGCGAGCCGCCCGTCGTGGACGAAAGCATTGTGACCGGCCGCGGGTTCGCCTTGACGCCGCCGGGCTAGCCTGGTTCGATGTCCCTCCTCCCCGGCGCGCTGCTCGTATTCACGGTGTATCTCGCGGGCGCATTCGTTCACACGCTGGCGGGGTTTGGTTCGGCGCTTGTGGCGGTGCCTTTCGTGGCCTTGGCCTATGGCGCGCAGACGGCAGCCCCTACGCAGGCGCTGATCTCCCTGGTGCTGCTCCCCCTCATTCTGCGGGCCAACTGGACGGGGCTGAATTGGCAGGCGGCCTTGCCGAGCATCGCGGGCATGGCCTGCGGCATCCCAATGGGCACCTGGCTGCTGGCCTTGAAGGAAGAACGCCTCGTCCAAGGCACGCTTGGCGGCATCTTGCTCGCCTTTGCCCTGTTCCAGTGGTACACCCTCTCGTCAAGCCGCGAGGTCTTGCCGGATGCCCCGCCGCCTGAACTGCGCCTTGCGGACGCCTGGAAGCGTCCGGGCGCATTCATGGCGGGAATCATCGCCGGCTCCCTGGCCGGGGCCTACGCCATCGCGGGACCGCCGTTGATCGTTTACGGCGTCATGCAGCGGTGGCCGAAGGCCGCGTTCAAGGCCTGGCTCCAAACCTGTCTGTTGTTCGGTGGATGGGGCATCACCGTCAGCTACGCGGTTTCAGGCTTCATCACGGGCCCGGTGCTGCTATTCGCCCTGGGCGGCATTCCGGGCGCGCTCATCGGCTTCTAGCTGGGGGGCTACGCCGACCGCTT
>CAZLBS010000740.1:0-1861 GCA_964557505.1 uncultured Nitrospiraceae bacterium
TCTTGCGCGCGGTCTCGCGGCACGACCAGCACGCCATCTTCCGTCACCACGACCACGAGATCCCGCGCCCCGATGACCGACACGGCCACCCGCTCGGCCCCGGCTTCGTTATAGACGATGCAATCTTCCGCGTCGATGAGCACGGGGCCGCCCGCCGTCACATTGCCGTCGTCGTCGGTCGGCATCGAACGGGCAAGCGCGCTCCACTCCCCCACATCGTCCCATTGAAAATCCGCCCGCGCCATCAGCACCCGTTGCGCATGCTCCATCAGCGCATAGTCGATCGAGATGTCTTCGAGTTCTTCGAAATGCTCGCGCACACGCTCCGCCGCGCCTTGCTTCATGGCCTCGGCCATCGCATGCACGATTCGGACAAAGTCCGGACGCGCGTGCTGCATCTCGCTGAGGAACGCCGAGACTGTCCAATAAAACATGCCCCCATTCCAGTAGTATCGCCCTGTCTCGAGAAAGTCCTCTGCCTTTTCCTTATTCGGCTTCTCGTGAAAGGCGGCGACCTCATAGACCTGCACCCCGCGCGATTCGAACAGCGGCTCGTGCTCAGACGCCTGAATGTAGCCATATCCCGTTTCCGGGCGCGCCGGATAGATGCCCATCGTCACAAGCGCGCCGTGCTCTTCCGCCGCTTCCATCGCCGTTTCAACCGCACGGGCGAAGTGAGCGGGATCGGGAATCTCATGGTCTGCCGTAACCACGGCCATTGTCGCCTTGCCAGGGTCCGGCTCGATGTGGGCCATAATGTGCGCGGCGGCAAAACAAAGCGCGCCGGCCGTATTGCGCTTGGCGGGCTCCGCGATCACATTGCCCTGGGGCAGCCCGGCGCTCGATTCCCGTATGGGCCCGGCGAGGTGTTCGGACGTGACGACCAAGATTTGCTCTGGGGGGATGAGCGGGCGCAAGCGCTCGACCGACTCTTGCAGCATCGTGCGGTCTGGATGCGTCAGCTTCAACAATTGCTTCGGACGCAGGCGCCGCGAAAGCGGCCAGAACCGCTCGCCCGAGCCCCCCGCCATGATTACCCCTATACGCGTGTGCGGCATGCTTATCCCCCGGTGTGCGTGTGTGAGAAATGCTCTATGCGGCGCCGTTGGCCGCGAACCAAATGCTGCCCTCGCCGAGCATCGCCTCGACGCCCTCGAGCAGCTCGGCCGACGGCTGGGTGAGCAAATCGCCGATGGCTTCGATCACGACCTCTTCGCCCCCCGCCGCCGTGCAATGCAAGTAGACGCGGCATTGCCCCTTCTGGGCATCCAGTGTTTCAGCGAGGCGTTCGAGCTGCTTCGGCTCGGGGCCGCCGTTCACCGGGATGGCAATGTGCACCGCGCGCGTCAACACCGGCTCCGCATCCTCGATTGGCACGAGATCTTCGGCCACCAGCCCGGGCTCGCCCTTCCGGCAACTGACGCGCGACGGAAACAGCAACACCCGATCGGGTTCGAGCAAGGCGCTCTTGGCCTCGTACAGATCGCTGAAAACTACGATCTCCGCGGCGCCTTGCAACGTATCCAGTTGAACGAAGGCCATCTTCGCGCCTTTTTGCGTGATGTGCGTGCGCACCTGAGACACCAGCCCTCCGATGATGCCCTCGGCCCCATCCGAAAGATTCGGCACTTCCTGCGGCTCGAGCGTGGTAAAGCGCCGGAGCACCTCTTCGCATCGGGCCAAAGGGTGGCTGCTCACGTAGAGCCCGAGCATTTCTTTCTCAAACGCCAACAGCTCCGATTCGGGCCACTCGGGGAGCACGGGTTTCTCACGGACCTGCGCCGCGCCCGCGCCCGCCTCGCCAAACATATCGAGCATGCTCACCTGCCCGGCCTCGCGTTCGGCCCGCGTCAGCTGGCCT
>CAZLBS010000741.1:0-1860 GCA_964557505.1 uncultured Nitrospiraceae bacterium
GGATGATGCTCGACACGCCCGCGAGCGCCCCGCCCCCGCGCGGCAACTCGGCGCCGTCTCGTCCGCGAAGGGAAAAGCCAAGTGCTTGCGCCATCCCGGCCCCGCCGTCTACGGTCGCGCTGCCGCCAAGCCCAACGAGGATCTCGCGGGCGCCCTGCCGCACCGCGGCCATCATCAGTTCGCCCACGCCGTAGGTGGAGGTGGCCATCGGGTCGCGCTTGTCAGGGGGAATGAGACTCAGGCCGGCTGCTGCAGCCATGTCGAACACCGCGGACCCATCAGGCAGGAGGCAATAAAGGGCTTCCACCGGCTCGCCGAATGGCCCAGCGACGACAGCTCGATGCCAACTTCCGCCGCGCGCCGTGCAGATGGCTTCAGCTGTTCCTTCGCCGCCATCCGCCAATGGACACAGCCGCACCTCGTCCGAAGGGCGCATGCGCCTCCAGCCAGCAGCTATCGCTTCCGCCGCCTCGCGTGCAGTCAGGCTTTCTTTGAAGGAATCGGGCGCGACCAATATCCGCACCGGTGAACATCTCCCCGCTTCACCGGGCGATAGTACCACGTGCCCATGGGGCAGGCTGAAGACGTGACGCCGTTAGGCAGACTTGCAGACCGTGTCGAGCAGTTCAGGCACATCTTTCGGCGCGACATGCGTAAACATCACATTGTCTGGGCAGACCAGAATATTGGTGTCGCCGCCGCATTCGCCCAGGCAACCCGTCTTCTGCACGCGAACACGCTTGCGGGCGCCGCGTTCCTTGAGTTCGTCGCGCATCGCACGAAGCACCTTCTTCGAGTTGCACTTCGAGCAGACCAACACGACCTTGTCTGCACTGATTGCCTGCTGCTTCATTCGGTCTCCCTTCGTTCAGTATACTGAACGGACGAAAGCGTACACCAAATTCCGGGGCCGTGCAAGAAAAAACGTTAAGCAGCTTCTGGGTCTGGCAAGGCCACTTGCGACACGACGATGCCATCGACATCGGCGTAGACGAAGTGCCCGGGAATGAAGTCGGCGCCGGCGAAGCGCACGGGTACATCGCGGTCGCCCAAGCCCCGCTTCACGCTCTTGAGCGGATGCGTGCTATAGGCCTTGACGCCGATATCCATCTCGGCGATGGCCGCCCCGTCTCGTATGCAGCCGTTGACGATGACGCCAGCCCAGCCGTTTTCGATGGCGTTGGCGGCGAGCATGTCGCCGAGGAGGGCGCAACGCATCGAGCCGCCGCCGTCGACGATGAGCACCCGGCCATCGCCTGGTTCGCCCAATGCTTCACGCACCCGGCTGTTGTCTTCAAACGTCTTGACGGTGCTGATGGGCCCATGAAACAGCAGCCGCCCGCCAAAGTCGCGCAAGCCTGGCTCTGCGATTGCCAGCGTATCGCTGTGGTTGTCGCAAAGATCGGTCGTCCGGTACATCGTCTGCTCCCTTTCCCAGTTGGTGGTCTTTAGAACCCGCGCTCCGTGCGGTACTGGCGCACGAAGGCCGCCAGCGCGCCAACGCCCAATAAGATGAGCGTTCCCAGCGAAATCGCGGCGCCGCGTGCGAATGTGCGGGGCCGGTATTCAAAGAGGATCTCGTGCGTTCCTTCCGGAACCGCGACGCCGCGAAACATGGCATTCACCCGCAAGACCGGCACGGGCTCGCCGTTGAGCGAGGCGCGCCAGCCTTGGTCATACGTATCGGCAAGCACCACGACGCCCGCGGCAGGCGCCGTCGCCGTGACGCGCACCGTCTCGCCGTCGATGTCTTCCACCACGCACTGCGCGCGCTGCCGCACCATCCCTTCCGGCGGATCGTGCCAAGGGGGCCCGGGGAACGTCTCCACCCATGGCGTCTGCTGGTCAATCACGCAATGG
>CAZLBS010000742.1:0-1859 GCA_964557505.1 uncultured Nitrospiraceae bacterium
GGCGCCCAAATGTACACGGGAACAACCTCGCCCCGGGACACCGCGGCAAAGAGCGCCGGGTTGTCGCTCAGGCGCAGATCCTGCCGAAACCAAACAATGGTTCGTGCGTTGTTCATGGGTACAGCGTTCCGCCCGATTTGTTTTCGCCAAATTCAGAAACGTTTGATGGCCCCTGCAGCATGCAACAGCCATCCACCCAAGCCTATGCCCATACCTTGTACGCCGCATACGGCGGGCCATGCCATGCGTTGCGTCTAACGGCCTATCGGCGTTACTCTTATGCGATTTGTTCAAACGAGCAGGCCGGGCCGGTGCGTCATCCGTGCCCGGCCGATGGGTTAGGCGGGACACATGATTCACAGCATGACAGGATTTGGCAAGGCCTCGCGTGAGCATCAAGGCGGCGACGTGGGCATCGAGGTCAGTGCCGTGAACCACCGGCACCTGGACTGCCACGTACGTTTGCCTTCGGGATGGTACGCCCACGAACTCGCCCTGAAGCAGTTCGTGCGCGACCGCTTGGCACGCGGCAAGGTCAACGTCGCCATTTCGCGCAAGCGCGGCGCCGCTGGAGCCACTGCCGTGCAGTTCAACCGCGAAATCGCCGAAAGCTACATTGCGGCGTCTAAGGAGCTGAACCACCTGCTCGGTTCGCTTGAGACGCTAAACCTCGACACGCTGATGACGCTGGAAGGCGTGCTGGTGGTGGAAGAAGAGGAGGAAGACGCGGCCGAAACCGAGGCGTTTTTGCAAGCGCTGTTGAGCGACGCTTTGGAATCGCTCAAGACAATGCGCGCCACCGAGGGCGAAGCCCTTCGAACCGACCTTGACCAGCGCATCGAGGCCTTGCTGAGCAACCTCGGCGAGATTGAAGCCCAGCTTCCGGCAATCCGGGAGCATTACGAAAGCAAATTGCGCACGCGGATCGAGGAACTTCAGCTGGACCCCGCGGTCACCGAAGAGCGGGTTTCCCTCGAAGTAGCGCTCTTGGCGGAGAAGGGGGACGTCAGCGAAGAGATCACCCGCTTGCGGGCTCACACCGATCACTTCCGGGAATTGCTCGGCGGCAGCGGCGCCCCGGTAGGGCGCAAGCTCGACTTCCTCACCCAGGAAATCGCGCGGGAAATCAATACGCTTGGCGTTAAGGTCCGCGACAGCGGCGTCGCGCGCACCGTGGTCGACATGAAAGCCGAACTCGAAAAGATCCGCGAACAAGTGCAGAACGTCGAGTAAGGCGCGATGCCTCCAGCAAGGAATCTTATAGTAGTGTCCGCGCCTTCGGGCGGCGGAAAAGCGGCCATTCTGGAACGTGTCATGGCCCGCGACGACGGATTGGCGCTCGCGGTAAGCGCCACCACGCGGCCGCCGCGCAGCCGTGAACAAGATGGCGTGCACTATTACTTCATGACGCCTGAGGCCTTTGACGGCATGGTGCAGCAAGGGGCCTTCGTCGAGTGGGCCGAGGTGCATGGCAACCGTTACGGAACGTTGCGCACCGAACTCGAGCGCATTTTGGCGGACGGAAAAGACGCTGTCTTGGAACTCGACGTTCAAGGCATGCGGCAGGTGCGGCAAAGCGGCATGGCGCCATTGGCCACAATCTTTATTGAGCCGCCCAATCTTGAAACGTTGCGCCAGCGTTTGCTCCGGCGCGGAGAAGACGCGCCTGAACAGATCAACCGGCGGCTCGAAAATGCCAAGGGCGAAATGGCCGCCGCCCGTGAGTATGACTATGTGATTGTCAATGATGCGTTAGGCGATGCCGTCGACGAGTTTCGGCGGGTCCTCGCCGCAATCCGGCAGCGGTCTGAAGGGCAGGCCCTGCCTCCTCTTGAGAAAGGAAGCGACACCGCATGAGC
>CAZLBS010000743.1:0-1856 GCA_964557505.1 uncultured Nitrospiraceae bacterium
GGCTCCGGCAGAACCGCCGGCCGTTTGACAGCCTGCAAGCGGCATCACCACGGCAAGGCTGAGCACAAGCATTACAGTAAGCGTGCGGTAGAGCATGCGTCGTCGATCCTGATCCGTTGTGACCGGGTCCGGGCGGCGGCCAGTGAGGGCCATCTGTCAGCGCCCGGCTCTACATAGACTACCGGTTTTGGGCCATTATTCACACGCGGGCCGGCCAGCGAGATTGCAGGGCCCCTTGAGCAGGAGTACCATGCGGCGGCATCGGGGGAGAGACACCACGCCGCATGATTCCGTTATTCGAGCATTGTCCTGCATTGCAGCCGCAACTGCCCCACACGCCTTTAGGGGAGTGGACGGTGCCCGTGGAGCGCCTGCAAGCGCTTGAGGAGACTCGTGGGCTATTGGGGCTCACGTCGCTCTGGATCAAGCGAGACGATTTGAGTGGAGACGTGTACGGGGGCAACAAGGTGCGCAAGCTGGAATTCCTTCTCGCGGAGGCCCAGCGGCGCGGCTGCACCGAGGTGCTGACCTACGGATTTGCTGGCTCCAATCATGCCCTGGCCACCGCCATCTATTCACACCGGCTTGGCATGCGCAGCATTTCGATGCTGCTGCCCCAAGAAAATGCCACCAGCGTGCGGCGCAACCTTCTGGCGAGCTTCGCGCATGAGGCGGAGCTGCATCATTATCGCGGCTTCCCCGAAATTGCGGCGGGGACGGTTTGGCAGATGCTGCGCCATGCGGTCGCGCGGGGACGCTTCCCCATGCTGATTCCCGCGGGGGGCACGAACGTGCTGGGCGTTGCGGGGTTCGTCAACGCGTTCTTGGAATTGGCTGCGCAAGTGGAAGCCGGCGCATGCCCGTTGCCAAACGTGATCTACACGCCGCTGGGCTCATGCGGCACAGCCGTAGGACTGCAGATGGGGGCACGATTGCTTGGCCTCGATACCACGATTGTGCCGGTGCGCGTAATTCCTGAGCTGTATGCAAACGCCAAGGGCATGGCGGCGCTGCATGCGAAGGTGGTGAAGCAGTGGCAGCGCTGGGCGCCCGCCTTCAGGAATCTCGAAACCTCTGCCGGGTTCGCCATTCGCGAGGGCGTCTTGGGCCCCGGTTACGGGCAATACACGCAGGCAGGGGTCGAGGCCGCCGCGATGCTTCGTGAGGCTGCCGGCATTCAGCTTGATGGCACGTACACGGCCAAGGCCTTCGCCGCGCTTATTGAAGACGCCCGCGAGGGCAAGCTTGACGGCAAGCATGTCTTGTTCTGGCACACCTACAACGGACGGGACCTGTCGCGGGTTACGGAGGGAATCGACTATCATCGTCTTCCACGCGCGTTTCACCGGTACTTTGAGACGCCTGTGCAGGAGCTGGACGGCCCGTTGCGGGGGCAGAGCGGGGGACGAGAAGGGGAGGCGGCATGAACCGCACGGACTTCAGTTGGCCGACGCCGGATGGTTTGCAATTGGAAGCTGTGGCCTGGATGCCGCCCGAGCCGCCAAAGGCGCTTGTCTGCCTGGTGCATGGGCATGGAGAGCACTGCGGGCGTTACGAGCATGTCGCCGAGGCCATCACCCGGGCGGGCTATGCGCTGGTGGCCAATGATCAGCGCGGACATGGGCGCTCGGGCGGCAAGCGCGGGCATGCGCCGTCTTACGAAACCCTCCTGAACGATATCGAAGCGCTATTGGCGCAAGGGCGCAAACGCGTGCCGAATGTGCCCGTGTTTCTCTACGGCCATAGCATGGGGGGCGCGATGGTCGTGAATTATGTCTTGCGCCGCATCCCTAAATTGACCGGCGCGGTGGCCACCTCTCCGCTGTTTCGCATCCCGTTTGAGCCGCCCGCGTGGA
>CAZLBS010000744.1:0-1850 GCA_964557505.1 uncultured Nitrospiraceae bacterium
TGGTGATCAACATCGAGAGCAAGCCCGCGCTGGAAAACTTGGACGCCATCCTCGCCGAGCCGGACATCGACGCGCTGCTCATTGGTCCGCACGACCTCAGCATCAACCTCGCCGTGCCAGAGCAATATACGCATCCCGTGTTTGAAGCGGCCGTGCGGCGCATCATCGAGCAAGGGCGCGCCGCAGGCGTTGGCGTGGGTTTGCACTTCTCGGGCGATCCGGCCTTGCAGATGGCCTGGGCCGAGGCCGGGGCCAATCTGATCTTGCATGCAAGCGACCTTGCCGCCGTCAACAAGCACTTCCGTGAAGTGTTTGGCCGCTTCCGCGAGGCGCTCGGCGGCACAGCGCCCACGCCATCCGAAACGGATGCCACCACCATCTGACAGCCATGGCACGTTATACTGGGATACGGCGCGCGAGATTCGCGTATCGTCAAGCACGCAGAATCGGGGGATTCACCACTATGCTCGGCAGACGGCCCAAAGCAAAGAAGAAAGCCAAGCGGCGGACAGCCTTTGGCACGCTGGTCGACATCGGCCTCTATGTGCCGCGGCAGGCGACCAAGCGCGGCCAGGAAGTCATCCGCACGACCCTCGGCCTCGAGACCGACCCGAGCGCCGTGATCGCGCAGATGGCCAACCAGTTCGACGTCTCGCAGAAAGAAATGCGCAACATGATCAATGAGCGCATGGCGAACGTGTCGACGCCTGCCGAGGCGATCAGCGCGCTGCAAGACCTCGCGATGAAGCTTCCGAGCGAGGGCTTCAACACCACGCGCCGCATGACCGCCGGCTCGCTGCTCATCGTGAACGATTTTGCCGCACGCTTCGGCCTCCCGACCGAAGCCTTTATCGGCGCGATGCTCGGCATCATCGGCACCGACTGGCAACAGCTGACCCGCCGGCAGCGCGAACGCCTCGATAAAGCCCTGCAAGTCGTCGAGGAAGTGCGCGTCATGACCGAGCAGGCCGAGCGCGACCTCGTCGACATCCTCGGGCCGGAGCATCCCATCTCGTGGGAGGAATTCTCCGGCGGGGTGGCCAAGGTCCAGCGAGAATTGAAAACCGAACTGCATCAGCTTAAGCGCGCGCCATTTACCGTGGCGGCCGCCCAAGCCGATGCCGCCTCGCCGGGCGTCACCCCCACGCACCGCAAGCGCGACGAGAGCCCCCTCGCCGATGACGAGGAAGACGAGCCTTGGACCATGACCGGCGATGACGATGTAGAGGAAGATTTCGAAGAAGAATCCGCGCCCCCGCCTAAAAAGCGGACGGGTGCAAAGAAGAAGACTGCGAAGCCGAAGGCCAAACCGAAATCCAAATCAGCTCCGCGCAGCAAGGCCAAACCCAAAGCAACCACTGGAAGCGAGAAAGCCGCCGCCAGCAAAAAGCGCCCTGCCCCCAAAAAGAAGTAAATCACGTGATGTGGGAGGAACGACTTCGGTCTTGTTTGTCAGCAGCGGGAGTGAGCGATGCTTTGCGGCCTCACGCCCCGCTCCAGCCTCATCGATTAGCTGGGCTGGATCTTCCGCCAACATGGACGAGGCTGAGCGCGCACGCCGCAACCACCATGACCCTGTAACGGGCAGCTTTCCTTACCCCCACTTGCGCTTGTTGAGCTTGTTTCGCATGAAGGCGGGGATATGCAGGTCTTTCTCCATTTCACGCCGCGTGCGTTCTTCGGGTGATTCTTCCGGTGCATTGCTGGACGGGAACAATTCCAATTCTGCATCGGCGGCCTCCGAACCCTGAGGGTCTTGCCCTGCTTTCTCGGGTTCGCCCGCGGCTTCCCGGTACGCCGCCGGATTGTGCGCCCCCCCGCCGTTGAACGCCTCATCCCATTCGGCCGGC
>CAZLBS010000745.1:0-1850 GCA_964557505.1 uncultured Nitrospiraceae bacterium
GGGCGAACGGCGTGCGTTCAGCGTGGGTTTCCGCAATTTTGAGAACATCAACAACATTGATCGCCATGAAGTCATGGCGACCTTTCAGCAATAGGCAGCCATATGCACCGATCACGATATAGCCCCCTTCGGCACGTGATGCCCGCCTTGGCCGCGGCAGGTTGGGTAGCGGCATGCGCTATGGCCCAGGAGACCGATTCGCCGCAGCAGGTCAGCGTGTCGGTGAAGATCCTCGAGTTTCAAAACAGCCGCGACCTGCAAACGGGCTTCAGCGCATACTTCAATCAGCGTGATGTCATCCGTCCGTATGGCCGGGTGTCGAGCAATAAGGGCGCGATTACCAGCGCGGACCTTACCTTCCCGACGAGCACAGCGGCGGGCCTGTCGGTCTTTCTAGACCGCATCAGCATCGCCGAGGGCGACATCGAGGTTGTGTTGCAGGCGCTCGAAGATGAGAACCGGGCCAGCATCCTGTCGCGCCCCAAGGCCATGGTGCCCGTGGCCGCGCTCGATTCGGGCGTACCGCCCACGCAACTCGGCACGATTCAAAATGTCCCGTTCGAGAATACCGTGGTCATTGGCAATACGGCCGTGCAGGTTACCGAATTCCGCGACACGGGGGTCGACCTGACGCTGCAAGTGCCCCAGGTCTACGACGAAGACGGCGACTGGGTCAGCACAATGAATGACAGCTTCATTCGCCTGGTGGTCAAGGCATCGGTGCGCGAAGAGGGCCAGCGCGTGAGCATCGCCCTCGACGACCAACTCGCGGCCGGCGCCAACTTCCAACAAGCGCAAAACGCCATTCGCGTGCCGGAATTCGTCAGCCGCAGCATTGAAACCGAAGTCTGGGTCCGGAATGGGCAAGTCCTGGTGCTGGGCGGGCTTTACCGCAATACGAAGACCAAGTCGCTCAGCACGGTGCCATGGCTCAGCCAGGCGGAAGACGTGGCCGTCGGGCTCGCGGAAACGGCCATCCCAGGCAATTTCATCGGTTCGCCGCTCACCGCGACGCTGGGCAACCGCGAGGTCTCGGAGGACCGGCGCGAACTCGTTTTCATGATCAAGGCCAATGTCTGGCGCCCCGCGTTCAGCATCGGTGAAGAAATGGATTTCGAAGATATCGAAGACGAAGCGCCTGAAGAGGAGGAGGCCAAATCGCCCGCGGACATAGTGACCGGCATCATCGGCACGATTACCGAGGTGCCCAAAGCAGTGGGCGAAGGCATCACGGGCGGCGATAACCGCAGCGACGTCGAGCGCAGCCTTGGGGGTGAGGAATGATGACCCGCCGCCCCATGCGCGCGGCCGCATGCGCGGCCTTGGCGGCAGCTGCCACGTTGGGCCCGCTTGCCGCCTATGGGCAAGACGCCGCGCCGCCTCCGCCGCCGCAGCCGCCTGACCTGCGCCAGGTACAGCTCCAAGTCTGGATTAGCGAAACCTCGGAGACGGGCCTGCGCGACATCGGCGTGAATCTCGACTATACGCGCTTCGTACGCGGGGTCGAGCAAGAAGGCGCCAGCGTCGAGCGCATTACCACCAACGTGTTCGACCCGCGCAATCCGGATTTCCAGGTGACGCTGCCCGCGCCAGACACCAATCCGCCGCCCGACAATCTGCGTCCGGATCAGGAGGGCAATCTCGCCGACGGGATCCAGACGCAAGAAGGGGCGGGCGTTACCTTCAGCATCATTGACTCTGGCCGCGGCACCATCGACGGCGTGTTCAGGGCGATCGAACGCAAGAGCGACCTAGACCTTATTTCGAAGCCGGAGCTGCTGGTGACCAATGGCGGCCAAGCGGTCATCCGGGCGGGCGGGGAATTCCCGTATCAGTCCGTGCAATACAAT
>CAZLBS010000746.1:0-1848 GCA_964557505.1 uncultured Nitrospiraceae bacterium
CCGAGATTCTCCCGCCCCGGCAACCGGCTCCCGCGCCTGAAGAGGCCGAGGCTTTCGTTGAAGCGCCTGCCGGCGACGCTGCGGTGCAGCCTGAAGACGAATCCGCCGTTCAGCCCGGCGTCCCCATGCAGGATGCGGCGGCGGGCAAGAATGGCGAAGCGCTAGCCCCTGAGACAAAGGCGCCACCCGGCGCTGCCGGGCCGCCCGCCGCAGACGCCGCAGCGCCCGCGGAAACACACCCCGAGGCCGAAATCGGGAAGCCTGCGCGGCCTGCCGCTGAAGAGGCTGCCTCTCCGCAGCCTGCGCCGCAAGCCCCTGAAGCGCCTCGCGTCGAGGCGCCCAAAGCCCCCTCCGAGCCGCAAAAGGCGGAGGGCGCTCCGACGATTGTGCCCGATCCGAAAGTCGTGGCCGAGGTCAAGCGGAAGGCGGCGGAGCGCCAGCGCAAGAAGATGATGCAGTCGGAACCAGACGGCGGCGCTGCACCTGCGGCAGGCATGCCAGCCGCGGGAGGCGGCCCCGCACCCGCGAAGCCGCTGCCGAAAAAGAAGAAAAAGAAGGAGCGCGGCAAGGACACCGAAGAGGCACGCCGCAGCGCGGCAGCCACGGTGCGCGAGTTGATGACCGGCCAGCAGACCATTGGCAGCAAGCGGCGCAAGCGGCGGCGCGAACGCGAGGCGGAGATAGAGGCGCAGGCCGAAGCCGCCGCCCGCGAGCCGCGGGTCAAAGTCATCGAGGTCGAAGAAAGCATGACCGTAGAAGACTTGGCCAACAAGCTCGGGATGAGCATCAACGACATCATTCTCGAGTTGATGGATCACGACATGCTCGTGTCCAAGAATGAACAGTTGAGCCTCGAGGTGATCCGCACGGTGTGCGAGCCGCATGGCGTCGAAGTGCAGACCGTCATTCCAGAAGTGGAAGAAGTGCTGGAAGAGGTCGAAGACGATCCGGCAACGCTCAAGCCGCGCGCCCCGGTCGTGACGGTCATGGGGCATGTCGATCACGGCAAGACCTCATTCCTCGATTACGTGCGGAAAGCCGACGTGGCAGCGGGCGAGGCCGGCGGGATTACCCAGCACATTGCCGCGTATGAAGTCGAACTGGAACATGAGCGCGGCCGTGTGGTCTTTCTCGACACGCCCGGTCACGAAGCGTTCACGGCGATGCGGGCTCGAGGCGCCCAAGCGACGGACATCGTGGTGCTGATGGTGGCGGCGGACGATGGCGTCATGCCGCAAACGATCGAGGCCATCGACCACGCCCGCGCGGCCGACGTCCCCATTGTCGTGGCCATCAACAAGTGCGACAAAAACGGCGCCGACCCGGAGCGCATTCGCACGGAATTGGCCCGCCATGACTTGATCGACGAGGCATGGGGCGGCAAGACCACCATGCGCAACATATCGGCGCATACCGGCGAAGGCATTGACGAGTTGTTGGAAATGCTGGTGCTGGAAGCCGAATTGCTCGAGTTGAAGGCCAATCCCGATCGGCGTGCCCGCGGCACCATCATCGAGTCGCAATTGTCGCGGGAGCGTGGCGTGACGGCCACGGTCCTGGTGCAGCATGGGACGTTGCGCATTGGCGATCCGTTCTTATGCGGCCAAGCCTACGGCCGGGTGCGGACCATGCACGACTCGCGCGGACGCCCTGTCAAGGAGGTGGGGCCATCCACTCCGGTATCCCTGGTAGGCTTCGAGTCGGTGCCGGTAGCGGGCGACCAGTTTGTGTCGGTCGAGGATGAGAAGCTGGCGCGCAGCATCGCCGTCCAGCGCGAAGACCTCGCCAAGCAGAAGGCCGCCGCACGCCAGCGCGTCGTTACCCTGGAAGACTTGCAGGAACGTTTCG
>CAZLBS010000747.1:0-1185 GCA_964557505.1 uncultured Nitrospiraceae bacterium
GTCTATGCATCATCCTGCAAGAAGCCGCCGCCAACTTGCAGGATTGGCAGGTCCGGGTGCTCGCAACGGACCTCTCCGAGGCCATGGTGAACCGCTGCGCCAAGGGGGCCTACACCCAGCTCGAAATCAACCGCGGCCTGCCCGCGCGCTACCTCGTGAAATACTTCAGCAAAGAGGAAGCCCTCTGGGTCGTGAGGCATGAGCTTCGCGAAATGCTCGAGTTGCGGACATTCAATCTGGCGGAGATGCCCTGGCCCGAATTGCCCGGCATGGACCTGGTGCTCATGCGCAATGTCCTGCTCTATTTTGACCCGGAGAAGCGCCGCCAAATCCTGGGGGTGTTGCACGAACGCATGCGCCCCGGCGCGTTTCTCATCCTCGGCGCAAACGAATCCGCCGCGGGCTTCGAAGACCGCTTCAACCGCCTGCCCTTCGGACGCGTTTGCGCGTACCAGCGGCTCTAATCAATCACCCATCATCGGAACACCAGAAGGAGTCTCATGGCATGACGCAGGATCAAAACGGAGCCCGCGGCTTCAGCCGGGTGAAGGCGCGCATCCATGTGAAGCTTACGGCTGCCGATGGAAGCGGCTTCGAAGGAACGGCGCGCGACCTCAGCGCCAGCGGCGTCTTCATTGAGTGCGATGCCCGTCCGCCGCTTCACCGGCCATACGATATCCACATCGGCCTCGGCGACATTGAAGACGGGCCTGCAGTGAATGGAGCAGCCGAACCCGTCCGCGTGGAACAAGATGGCGTGGCGGTTCGGTTTATCGAACTCGAAGGAGCCGAGAGTTTCGAGCACCTGCGCAATCTGGTATCGTACAACGCGGAGAACACGAGCCAGACGCAAGCCGAATTCAAGGCCCATGTCGGCTTGAAGCGCTGGCCATAACCGGGGACATGCCCCTCTTCCGCCCGGTCCCCGGAAGGCGTTGGGCCGGCACTGGAAACGGGCGGAAAGGCAGGAGGATGTGCCGCCGTGGCGCAGGGCAATACCTGGTTGAACAGCACGGCCGTTTGGGCTGAACGGCTCCTTGGTCTCTTATTCATCGCAGCTGCTTTTCTCAAGGCCATCGACCTCGAGTCGTTCGCCGTCCAGATTACCTATTACCGCGTGCTCAAGGATCCGTCCTGGATCTGGGCGGCGGCGTATTTCAGCGTCTTCGTCGAGGCGGTGCTGGG
>CAZLBS010000747.1:1195-1844 GCA_964557505.1 uncultured Nitrospiraceae bacterium
TGGGCGCGGCCTTGCTCACCAATCTGCGGCTCAAGGGCCTCGTCCACCTCGCCACTGCAGGCATGGTGGCCACCCTGAGCGGGCTGGTTCTCTTCGCCTGGCTCTACCACGGCCTGGAAGACTGCGGCTGCTTCGGCAAATACATTTCGATGACTCCCCAGTCGACCTTGACCAAGAACGGCGTCATGCTAGCGGTCGTCGCGTTCGCCTGGTGGTTTGGCGGGCAGGCAGGCGCTCCCGCCTCCGGGCCTGCCGGGGCCATCTTCATGTGGTGGCGCGGGCCAATCCGTGCGGGCATTGCTACTGCTGCCCTCCTCAGCGTCGCCGCTGCCCCCATCTTCGCCGCACCGGATGAGAACGCCGTCGAGGGCGCCCTCCAGGAACAGGGCGGCTCCGGGAATGGGACCCCGCAAGCGCAGGCAGCCGCCGTAAACGGAGCCGGCGCCTCCGGTCCAGCCGCAGAAGACCGGGCCTATGACGCGGAGCGCCCATTTGCTAAATACGTGTATACCTATGAGGGCGAAACATATGACTTCGCCGAAGGGCGGTGGCTCGTCGCCATGCTCAGCGCAACCTGCGATCACTGTCAGGCGGTGGTCCCGGAATTGAATATTCTCGCTTCCATGCCGGATACCCCGCGCGTCGTAGG
>CAZLBS010000748.1:0-1835 GCA_964557505.1 uncultured Nitrospiraceae bacterium
CAACCGACTTCTACAACCAATACTTCGCCAACCACAGCAGCATCCCCTACAACGTTGTCTATGCTGCGCTCATCATCTTCTTCGCCTATTTCTACACGGCCATGGTGTTCAATCCAGTCGAGGTTGCCGAGAATCTGAAGAAGAATGGCGCCGTGATCGTGGGCGTGCGGCCTGGCAAGCAAACGGCCGAATATCTCAACGACATTATGGTGCGCATCACGCTCGTGGGCGCGGTGTTCCTGGCGGTGGTCGCCATGGTGCCGAGCGTGGTGTTCAGCTTTATGGAGGTGCGCGATTGGCGCATCGCCCAGTTTTTCGGCGGCACGAGCCTGCTCATCCTCGTCGGTGTGGGGCTCGACACCGTACGCCAAATTGAAACGCATCTCACGATGCGCAACTACGAAGGGTTCATGAAGGGCCGGCGAATCAAAGGGCGGCGGTCATTCTAGCCACGACAAGGAACGCATGAGCTTACGTTTGGTACTGCTAGGCGGCCCGGGCGCGGGCAAGGGCACGCAAGCCAATCTGGCCGCGCAGCGCTACAATCTGCCCCACGTCTCGACGGGGGACCTGTTGCGCGAACATGTGGAACAAGGCACTGCCTTGGGCAAAGAAGCCAAGCAGTATCTGGATGAAGGCAAGCTCGTGCCCGATCCCTTGGTGTGGGAACTCTTCGAAGAGCGCTTGAGTTGCGCGGACTGCCGCACAGGGTTTATCCTAGACGGCTTCCCGCGTACGATTCCGCAGGCGGAACGCTTGCAGGAATGGCTGACTGCCTGCGGGCATGCGCTGGATGTGGCCATCAATTTGCAGACGCCCGACGAGGAAATCGTCGAGCGGATTACGGCACGGCGATATTGCCCGGAATGCGGAGCGATTTTCAACATGAAGACGCACCCGCCCGAGCAGGACGAGCGATGCGACCGGGCCGGATGCACGGCGCCGCTGCAGCGCCGGGAAGACGATAACGAGGCGACCGTGCGGGAACGGTTGCGCGTCTACCATACGACGACTGAGCCCATTCTGGCCTATTACGACCAGATGGGCATGCTGCGCACGATTGCGTGCAGCGGTTTGACACCAGAGGACATACACGAGCGCGTACGCGGCGCCATCGCCCGGACGAAGGGCGAAGCAGCCGAGGCCGCGTACGCAGCCGCGCGACGGAGCTTATGAAGGAAGAGGCACTCGAAGTCGAGGGCACGGTCGTGGAACCGCTGCCCAATGCCATGTTCCGGGTGGAACTGAAGAACGGGCACAAAGTGCTGGCCACGATCTCGGGCAAGATGCGGATGAACTTTATCCGCATTCTCCCGGGCGACCGGGTCAAGCTGCAGATGTCGCCCTATGACCTGACCCGCGGGCGCATTACGTACCGCTACAAATAGGGGCCGGGCTGCCGCAAGGGGCCACCGGCTGGTGAAGCGAGAGGCAATGCCACGTGGCCGCGCACAGGAGATGCGCGGCGCGCTACGGCAAGGAGCAAAAGGCACATGGCACGCATTGTAGGGATTGACCTGCCGCGCGATAAGCGCGTGGAAGTCGGCCTGACCTATATCTACGGCGTTGGGCCCACGCGCGCCCTCGAGGTGCTCGAGGCGGTGGGCGTCGAAGCTGGCACGCGGGTGCGTGACCTTACCGACGCACAGGTCAGCGCCCTCAACAGCACGCTGCAGAACACCTACCGCTTGGAAGGCGAACTGCGCCGCGAGGTGCAGGGCAACATCAAGCGCTTGATGGAAATCAACTGCTACCGCGGGCAACGCCACAAGCGCGGCCTGCCGGTGCATGGACAACGTACAAAAACGAATGCCCGGACCCGCAAGGGCCCGACC
>CAZLBS010000749.1:0-1828 GCA_964557505.1 uncultured Nitrospiraceae bacterium
GAGCAATTCAGACCATCACGCACCACAAGGAGATGTGTTTAGGACAGCAGTGAAATCCATTAGGTAATTCGTAAATGAAATGGCGGCGCTATTTATAGCGCCGCCATTTCTCTTTTTTAGTAGGGGGCATGGCTTACAGCGGCGGGCGGGCGCGGCGCCGCCGCGTAACGATTTCCGCAATCAGCGACAGCGCAAACAGGATGAGGAAGCCCACAAACAGAATCTGCGCGATTTCCACGGAAACGGTCATGATGCCGCTGAACCCAAGCACGCCGGCAATCACCGCCACAATAAAGAAAATTACCGCAAGCTGTAACATTTTTGCTCCTTTCAGTCGCTTCGTTTCGATGCGTGGCCTTGTTCAATAGAGCGCGCAAGAGCCGTTCCAATGCAGGCCCCGCGGCACTGCAACATGCGGGCGTATACGTCGGGAACCTGGTGGTGAACGAAAGCGGAGGCGCATGACGGCAAGGACAGGACTTAAAGACTGGTGGATGCGGCGCGGTGAGAATCTTGCCGGACTCATGCCGCGGCATGACGAGACCTGCGTCAATCAATTCGTCGCCGGCTTGGAAGCGAGCTTCCAGCGGCACGGGGTCGAACAGACGCCCATGGTGCTGCTGCGAGTCGAAGATGTGCTCGTGTCCTGGCTGGTTGTCCGGCGCATCGAAGATTTGCTGTGGGCTGAAGGCGTATACGAAGCACCCGGCGAAGATGCGGCGAAGGGCAAGGGGCGCGGCGCGGGCCTCGCTTCCGTGTCTCATGGATTGGTCTTGCTGCCCGCCATCGAGTGCGCCGGAAAAGCGAGGGAACGCATGCGAAAAGCTGTCAAAGAACTTGAAGAAGCCTGCGAAAAGATGGGCACGCCTATCGACCGCGGCCTGCACGACCTCATGAAGCCCATCGTCGAAGGGGCTGAAGGCGTCTTGGAAGATGCCATCGCCTTCGAGCAGGGAAAGACGAACGAGGACCGTTAGCCGGCACGCCTTTCCTTTCGAAACAGGGAAAGCGTGCCCGCCGTTTTTCATGACAAGGAGCATCATGCCGGCAACATTCAATACGCGCCGGGCGCGGAATCAATTGCGGAAGCGCGGGTACAGCAGCGAGGCCATTGCGCAATGGCTGCGGCTGCACGACCGGGCCACGTTTGCGAAGGACTACATACGCGACGCCCATGGCAAGCCTTGGGAGCCGCGGGCTTATCAACGGGCCTCGCTGCAATCCTTCGCCAAGCGCAAGGTGCATTGCGATGGACGCGACGTGGGCAAGACGGCGGAGATCATGCTCATCGCGGCCTGGGCTTCCGTGGCCATGCCCAACCGCGAAATGCTCATTGCCACTCAAACCGAGAATCACCTGTTCCCGTTGATGCACCGGGTCGCCGAGCGCTTCAAGAAATCCCCGAATTCGCATCCTGCCTGGTCGAAGTGAAGCGCTCGCCTTCGTGGTTTCTGCGCTTCTCCAATGGCTTTCGGCTGTGGGGGCGCATCGCGGGGCCGCGGGGCACCAACTTTCAAGGCATGCACGCCGATTGGCAAATCATCGACGAGGCGCAGGAAATGACCGATACCGCCTGGGGCGAGTTGCTGCAGGCCCTCAACGGCGGCGGCAAGCGCTGGGTCTATGGCGTGCCCAATGGCCTGCGCAACATTTTCTACCGCATGACGCAGGATGCCGGCGCCGAGCAATACAATTGGCCGTCTCCGCTGAATCCCTCGTACACGCCCGAGAAAGATGCCGAACTCATCCGGCTGTACGGCGGCAAAGAGTCGTCCGGCTACATCAACCGCGTGCTCGGCCAACATGGCACGCCGGCCTACGCGGTGTT
>CAZLBS010000750.1:0-479 GCA_964557505.1 uncultured Nitrospiraceae bacterium
GAAAAGTTCGTGAAGGACTTCGTGAAGACCTGGGCGAAGGTCATGAATGCAGACCGCTTCGACCTCGCGGCCGAACAGCGTGAACCCGCGGTGGTGTAACAAAGCGAACTCTGACAACCGATCAGATCGAAGTACCAGACCTGCCCGGAGAGCATGCTCTCCGGGCAGGTTTCTTGTCTGAACTGCATCATGCTCGATCTTGGAGCAGGGCTCCATCCGCCCCTAGAAAGAACGTTCGCCCGGCAGCTGGGACGCTTGCTGTATCCAGTCCGCAAGCAGTTCCTTATCGACCCGTTCATCCTCGTGGACATGAAAGTACCTGACTTCTTCATGCTTCGACGCGACCGGCGGCACGGGGCGCAATGAGCTGCCGTTCAAGAACGCCAGCTTGACGTATCGATTGAAACAATGAAACGAGAGGAACCAGCCTTCACCCTCAATGCCATAAAAGGGCGAGTTCCATCGCACGGCCTTCCGTA
>CAZLBS010000750.1:489-1827 GCA_964557505.1 uncultured Nitrospiraceae bacterium
TCCAACTCGCGCCCGACATCCCGCTTCCACCCCGGCATTGCCGCGATATAGGCCTGCACGGGCGCGTCGCCGTCCCCCTTTGGGATCTGGGGATTGCCGCCCGAAAGCAAGACCGGACTCTTCCCCGCGCCGGTGGCGGCAGGCCTTTTTGCCATTGTCTTCTTAACAGCAGGCTTTTTCGTCATCACCCGTCCCCCACGTTGGCCCGCGCTACTGCTGCCGTAGCATCTCCGCCATTTCCGGCCGTTCCCGCTTAATACGCTCGAAGTCTAGCTCCAATCCCATTGGGCCGAGCACTTGGACCAGCATATCGTAGCCAGGCTTGGCCTCTTCGAACGAAATCGTGACCGAATCGGCTGGCGTATGCCCGAACCGGTTCCGCAGATCCGTGCGTGCTCCGCCGGCCAAGAGTGCCGCCGCGATGTCCTTCCGGCAGAGAAATGCCGCCACATGCAGCGCGGTCGAACCGTCATTGTTGACAGCATCCAAGTCGGCGCCCGCATCGATCAAGAGCTTCGCGGCCTCCGTATTCCCTCTTGTGGTTGCTGCAAGCAGAGGCGTGCTGCCGCTCATGGGATTGCGCCAATTCAGGTCCGTACCCGCCTCGATGTGTTGCTTCACGGCGGACGTGTTGCCCTCCCAGGCAGCCGTCTCAAGAGGGACATCCGGCGCCCCCGTGCCGGACTGCACACAACCCGCGCAGAAGACCAACACAACAAGGGTAAACGCAAGCAAAACGGGATGGGCCGATGGAGATCGGGTCATGATGGATTCCTCGCCACGACTTCCGCATGCAGTGTGCCAATGGCCGCAAGCATCGCTCACCAACCCGGCCACGCGCGCGTATCGAGGCACGCTTCGCAGGGCTCAGTCTTGCCGTGGCCATAACATATCCGCGGCAACAGGGTCAGTCAATGTGGCTGGCGAGGATCGCCGGGAAGCCCACCCCAAACACAAGGCCTGACAATATCGACAATTTTATCTTGCAATTGTTTTGAATAATCGCTAAAATTTCAGTAATGAGCAAGCTATCATCCGAAACCCGTCCGATGAAACTGTCCACGCTGGCGCAACTAAAGGTCTTGGCTGAGCCGGTGCGGTATCGGATATTCGAGCGTCTGGCCCGGGAGCCGGCTAGCGCACGGGGCCTTGCCCGAGAGTGGGGACTCAAGCCGACCAATCTTCACTATCACTTCCGAATGCTGGAGCAAGCTGGGTTTATCCGCCAGGTATCGGCCCGCAAGGTGCGCGGCACGGTCGAAAAGCTCTTTGAGGCGGCCGCCGGGCAGGTGCAACTCGCGACCAATGCCGATCCCAGGCTTCGTCATGCTGCGGATG
>CAZLBS010000751.1:0-1822 GCA_964557505.1 uncultured Nitrospiraceae bacterium
GGGTCGGGCGCGGGCTTCGTATTCGAACTCCCCGCGCGCGGCGCCTTGGGCTCGGCCATCTGCTCGACCGCGCGTACGCTCAACCCCTCCTCGATGATGCGCATGCAGGCCCGCACGCGGGCTTCGTCCGAAGGCAGCGCCAAGAGCGCGCGGGCATGTCCCATGCTGACCTTGCCTTCGCCGGCGGCCTCCCGGACGGCTGTGGGCAAATTGAGAAGCCGCAGCATATTGGCAACCGTCGCCCGCTTCTTGCCGACATATTCAGCGCACTCCTCTTGCGTCCAGCCAAATTCATCGATGAGCCGCTGGTAGCCCTCGGCCAACTCGATGGGGTTGAGATCTTCACGCTGGATATTTTCGATGAGCCCGAGCCGCAGCATGTCGCGGTCGCTCACATCGCGCACGATGGCCGGAATCGTATCGCGCCCGGCCATGATGCTCGCGCGCACCCGGCGCTCCCCGCTTACAAGCTGGTAGCGCTCGCCCGCGCGCCGCACGATGATCGGCTCTTGCACGCCATCCCGCCGGATGGATTCGGCCAGTTCTTCGAGTTGCTCCTCCCGGAACACCTTGCGAGGCTGCATGGGGTTCGCCTCGAGGTCAGAGGGATTGAGCTGCAGTACGCGGCCGCCCTCGGCTTCGGGGCGGATCTCGGCACTCTCGAGGCCATGCTCCTCGGGGCCGAGCAGCGCATTGAGGCCACGGCCCAGCCCGCGCTTCTTCGGGCTAGCCATGGTTCAAGACCTCGCGCGCCAAGGCGGTGTACGCTTGCGAACCGGCTGCCCTCGGGTCGAAGTGAATCACCGGCTTGCCGTAACTCGGCGCCTCCCCCAGCGTCACGTTGCGCGGAATCACGGCATTGAACACCCACTCTTTGAGGTAGTCGCGCACATCCCGCTCGACCTGGTGCGCCAAGCGTGTCCGCGTATGCATCGTCAACACGACGCCCCGCAACGCCAGTTGATTGTTGAAGTTGTCCTTGATTTGCTTAATCGTCTTCAAGAGTGCGCTCAACCCCTCCAGGGCATAATACTCGCATTGCAAAGGGACAATGACGCTCTGGGCCGCGCACAGCCCGTTTACCGTCAACAGGCTTAGCGACGGCGGGCAATCCATCAGGACGAAGTCGTAGCTATCGCTGACGGATGCCAGCGCATTGCGAATGCGAAACTCCCGTTGCTCCGCATTGACCAGCTCGACTTCCGCTCCTGCTAGATCCGGGCTGCTTGGCAACAGGGCCAAGTTCGCGAATTCCGTCTCGAGGAGGGCTTCCGAGATGCTCGCTTCCCCCATCATGACGTCATAGGTCGTCGCCTCGAGCCCGTGCTTCTCGATGCCAAGGCCGCTGGTCGCATTGCCTTGCGGGTCTAAATCCAACAGCAGCACCCGCTTACCCTCAGCCGCGAAACAGGCCGCCAGGTTGATGGCGGTCGTGGTTTTTCCGACCCCGCCTTTCTGGTTCGCCAATGCGATAACGTGTCCCATGCGCCCCCAATCCGCCCGCTCAGGCCAGCAGAAGCCGGTATGATACGCCCCCCGTCTGAACCGCGCAAAGGCACGGCGGCCAAAACGCATGCGCGCCGGCAAGGCAATGGCCCGGCCGGCGCGTGTAAGGCTTCTCTCGAAGCAAGCTCAGCTCTCGACGACGCTCCAATCGATGAATTGCTTGAGCTTGCGGGCGCGGGTGGGGTGGCGCATTTTCCGCAGCGCCTTGGCCTCGATTTGGCGCACGCGCTCGCGGGTCACGTTGAACACGCTCCCGACTTCCTCGAGGGTGCGCGGATAGCCATCGCCCAGGCCGAAGCGCAGGCGCAACACCTTT
>CAZLBS010000752.1:0-1809 GCA_964557505.1 uncultured Nitrospiraceae bacterium
TGTGGGCGGATACGGGCACCGCGCCGGAGTTCCCGGAAGAGAATACGGTGCACCTTGCTGAGGCAGAGACTTCCGAACCGCCAGGGCCAGACGAAACGTCATCCCCGGCCCAGGTGCATGCCGCTCAGCCGCGAGCCGAGGACAGACCCGAAACACGCGAGGACACGTTTTCTGAACAAGGCACAAGTTCGGTGGTGGCGACGCTGGTGGACCCGGATGGTTCGCCCATCCCCGGTGTGCGCGTGCTGATTGCCCATCGCCCGTTCAGCAACGACTCTGCGGTTTTTGGCCCGAAGGCGGCCGTGGTTGAGAGAGCGACGGATGCGGACGGCCGGATCGTGCTGGAAGGCCTTGCGCCTGGCTGGTATCAGCTCAGGGCTGACCATGATGGCCTCGTCGCCTTGGCCCATGCCGCAATCAGTTCGGAGGGTGGTGAACATGGGGCGCTCGAACTGCGCCTGGAAGACTTGCCGCGGGTCGGCGGCATGGTCAAGGGCCCGGATGGAAAGCCCTTCGCCGGGGCCCGCGTGTGGGTACACCGGGCGTATGACGGCAAGCTGGGCGAAATGCGCCGTCATGTCTCGGACCTTACCGGCGAAACGGAAACCGGGCGAGATGGCGCGTTCAGGCTGATTGTTCCCGACGAGCGCGTCGTCATTGCGGCGAAGGCCGACGGCTTTGCCCTCTCGACCAGTAGGGAGGTCTCGCCCGGCGAGGAAGATGTGCGCATTGCCCTGCGGCGAGGCGGCGATATCGAGGGGCGCGTCACGCATGCGGACACGGGCGAGGCGATTCCGGGTATCGAAGTGCGGGCGCGTGCGAAGGACGAATCTGGGGATTACGGTGTGGCGACGACCGATGCTGAAGGCACGTTCGGCATCGCGGGACTGCTCCCGGGCGACTACGTGCTGATGCCGGCGCATTCGCGCCTGGTGCCTGTCGTGAGCCCGCTTATCGCCCACGTGGTCCCGGGCGATTCACGCGAGAGTGTCGCCATTGAAGTGGCGGAGGGCGGCAGCATTTCGGGGCGTGTCTACTACGACGGCACAGGCGCCGGTGTACCGAACATCCCTGTGCACTGGTGGCTCATGAGCGAAGATTTCGGCGAGGCAATGCATGCCCCGGCAGTCCAGGGCATCCACACGGGGAGAGATGGCCGCTATACGACATCAGCGCTTGGCGCGGGAACGGTCACCGTTTCGCTCGGTCCTGTGCCTAACCATGCATCGGCCATGGGTTTCGAGCAGGAAACGGTCGAGCTGCAGCTTGGCGAGCAGGTGGACGGCATCGACTTCAGGCTGACGTACGGTGTCCCTGTTCGCGGGCGTGTGCTCTCCGCGGCTGGCGAGCCCGTCGCAAACGCAGTCGTCGTGGCCAGGGCGGAAGACACACGGCCGATGCCGTCGGCCTCCATACCAACCGACGAGAACGGCCGATTCGAGTTGCTCGGCTCGCGGGAGGGGCAACGCTGGATGCTCATGGCCCGGAAAGGGCAGCGCATCAGCGCGGAAGCGGGGCCGGTCGAGGCCACCGCACCGGCAAAAGACGGCGTGCTATTGCAGCTCGACATCATCGCCACCGCCGAAATCAGCGGGCGCGTCGTGGATGCCGATGGCAATCCCGCGGAGCATGTGCATGTCGTCGCGACAGGGCAGAATGGCCAAATCGCGCAGGAGACGTCCTGGCCCGATGAGGACGGCACGTTTCGCGTGACCAATCTCCCCCCCGGCGATGTCACGCTGACTGCGCGTCATTATTCGGGAGCCCGCGGCACGGAAGTACTGTCCAACGTCATTTCGCTTGCCGAGG
>CAZLBS010000753.1:0-1804 GCA_964557505.1 uncultured Nitrospiraceae bacterium
GGGGCTCTGGGATTGCGCGGCGGCTTGCCGCTGCCCCGTCTCTTCGGTCAGCCGCGCGAAGTCTTCCGCGTCAAACTCCGTCAACAGCGCGACATGCTCATGCGACACGCCAATGACCAACACGCGCCCACCTGTCTTTACGAAGTGCACGCTTACTCTGGGCAACAAATAAATGCGGCCGAGCACCTGGGCCAGGCTCTGGGGCACGAAGATCGCGCTCCGTCCGTTGAAGCGCTTCATCAGCCAGACGCACAGCCCGATCAACGCCAGGACGATCGTCAAGGCGAACAAGCTTTGAACCACGCTGCGCACGAAGGTGGTGGACTCGCCGGTTGCGGCGTCCGCCTGCTGTTGATTGTTCAGCTCGAGTGCTTCGCGGAGCCGGCGGTCCGAGACGCTTTCAGCGCCGGGCGGGTCGATGCCGCCGCTCATTTCCTGGTAATCGATATCAGGCGCGGCGGTTTCGGTCATGCCTTCGCCGCCCTGCTCCGGCTGTGCGGCAGCTGCGCCGCCCTCTTCCTGCGCCGCGGCCCCTCCGCAAATGGTCATGCATAGCCAAAGACACGCGGCGAGCCATCGCACCGCGGCGCTCCCCGAGCAAAGATGGCTCACGCCTCGTCGTCCTCCTCGCGCCGCTCGGCCGTCCCGGTGATTTCGCCGATCCGCACGTGCAGGCTGTCGCCGATCACGACCACTTCGCCTTTCGCAAGCGGCATGTTGTTGATGAAGATGTCCGTCGATTCGCCCGCTTGCTTGCCCAACTGCACCACCGAGCCCTCGCGCAATTCGAGAATGTCGTGCACGCGCATGCGGCATTGGCCCAACTCCGCATGAATCACCAGTTTCGCGTCGTACAAATCTTCCAGGTCGAGGTGTTCCGCCGGCGCCCCACCGTCTTCGATCGGCGCAAACGTATGCTCTTCCGTCTTCCGGTAAGCGCGCGCCATTTAGTCCCTCACCATGAAGTTTTCGTGATACACCGCCAACACCTCATCCCCTTCGCCCGCACCAAGCTTGCGCAAGTATTCGTTCGTCTTGTCCATGATTTGCTTCTGAATGCTGCGCTGGACCAACGGGTCCTCGAGGTCGCGCCGCGTATGATACTTGTGCATGTCCGAGATGATCGCGTTCACCCGCGGTTTGTGCGCCTCGATCATCGCAGCCGTCTCGGCATTGCTCGCATCCATGGCCACTTTATACATCAAAATGCTCGCCGGATAGTCTTCATTTTCGCGCAGCACGTTGGTCAGGCCGTCGTCGAACGCGACCGGGGTTACCGTGCGCGGCATCTGTTCGTCTTGTTGCCGCGCCGCGCCCGCCTCCACCGAAGGCGGGTTCAGCGCCGGCCGCAACACAAAAGCCCAGGTCACCAGCGCGGCGATAATGGGGACTGTGAGAATCAGGGCCACGATCGCCAGCGTGAAAACGGGGCTGCCCTTTTTCTGCGGCGCATCTTCTCCTCGAGCTTCGTTCTCTTCCGCCATGACAACGGCCTCCTTGTGTCCTTTACTGCGGCGGGTTGAGCGGCGGCGGGTCCACGGGCACCGGCTGCATGTCCTCGATGACCCCCTGAATGCGCTCCAGGTCGGCCTCGTCCAGCTTGCCGCGCACGAGAATCTCCACCCGCCGGTTCTCGGCCCGGCCTTCCGGCGTTTGATTGGTCGCCACCGGCTGGCTCGGACCGCACGCAATGATCTCGAATAGATTCAACGGCAAACCGCCCGCCCGGGTTAACGCAGCCGTCACCGTTTTCGCCCGCGCATAGCTCAGATCATAATTGTCGCGGAACTGCCGGTTGCTGCCA
>CAZLBS010000754.1:0-1802 GCA_964557505.1 uncultured Nitrospiraceae bacterium
TGCCGCAACTGCTCAAGGTGCGAGCTGTGGGCGAACAGGAACGTCTTCTTGGGGTCCAGCTGAGCAAGGTGGCGTGCGTCTTCTTCGCTCATCGTGTCCACGGTGAGGTGGAGGCCGATGAGCATGTCATACGTTTCTTGCGCCCAGCGGCAAAGCTCCCAGACTTCGGGACGGGCGGACAGCTCCGCGCCGACGCTGACCACGATCGACCCGATGCCGATAGCGGCGGCTTCGTCGACAAGGTTGAGCCAGGCATCCTTGTCCATGGAGCCGCCCTCGGCAAACTTCTGCCCGAGGCTGACACCTTCCTTGGACATGACAATCCAAAGGTACTTGACCCCCTCGGGAATCTGCGGCACGCCCCCGCCCCGCATCTGCCGGCGTATGGCCTTGGGCAGCTTCAGAGGATTGGAGCTTTCGTAAATCTCACGCCAGTTATGCTTTGTACTCACGACCTCGTGCCCTTCCGGAGTCTTTAAACCCTTTTTGCTGGCGGACCCGATCCGGCTTGACCGCCTCTCCTGCGTCGGGACTTTCCCGCAATGCTGTTCGCGCAATATGTATTCGTGTTGGCCGCGCTTCCCGCCTTGCCGACCGCCCGCCCGGGCATGTGCTGTCTGGGCATTCAACGACCGCTGCTGTTGGATTGCAACATACGCATGCCAGCATTCATTTCACGAACGCAAAATCCGCAAACCCCGTCTGCGTGGCAAATACAGCAGATCGTTCGACGGTAGCACAGGCGCCACGTGCCACACAAGCGGCACATATGGGCTAAAGCCTTGGCACGGGACACCTTAGCACAGGCGCGATGGCCGCATCAGTCGAAGCGGCGGCGGTTGATGGCGTAGTTGCCCAGCTTGCCGCGAGCGGGCATGAGCAGGAGCCAGAGCAAACGCTGGCGCCGGGGCTCCTGATGCTGCTCGAGACCGAGGGTCATGCCCTCGTGGCCGAGCTTGGGCTGCGGGACATAGGTGCCGAACAGCCGGTCCCACCAGGAGAGATTGAACCCGAAATTGCTGTTGGTTTCGTGCGCGTCGATGGAATGGTGGACGCGGTGCATGTCGGGCGTGACGAGAAACATGCGCAGCACGCGGTCGAGCGGCTGCGGAATGTTCAGGTTGCTGTGGTTGAACATGGCCATGGCATTCAGGACCACCTCGAAGACAAGCACGGCCACGGCCGGGGGCCCGAGCGCGGCGATGATCGCAAACTTGTAGCCCATGCTGAGCAGGATCTCCCCCGGGTGGAACCGGAAGCCGGAGGAGACATCGAGGTCGAGGTCGGCGTGGTGCACCATGTGGAAGCGCCAGAGCAGGGGCACCGCATGAAAGATCACGTGCTGCAGCCAGATGCTGAAATCGAGCACGAGCAGCGCGATGGCGAACTGCACGGCGTAGGGAAGCTCGAAGGCATTGAGCAGCCCCCAGTTGTTCGCATCGGCGTATTCGGCCATGCCGACGGCGGCAAGGGGAAAGACCATGCGCAGCAGGGCCGTATCGAGGACGACAAGCCCCCAGTTGCCCAGCCAGCGCCATCCCTTTGGCGCGGTCGCCTTGCGGCGGGGGGCGGCCAACTCGCACAGCGCCAGCAGGGCGAACACGCCGAAAAATACCGACAGGCGGATTGTGCCTTCGCTCAGTTGTGACAAGAATTCCATCATGGTGCTCTACACGCTAAGCGCCGGGGTCGATTGCGCTTGCAAAGCGCTGCTGTACAGGTTAACCGGCGAGTTGCCGCGGCTGTTCCACCGAGTGGGCACTCGGCAACGGCAAGACGAGCCCGTCGTGCGCAGCAATGAC
>CAZLBS010000755.1:0-917 GCA_964557505.1 uncultured Nitrospiraceae bacterium
GTTTCCAGGTGCAGGATGTCGAGCCCGGCGAGTACGCGCTGTATGTCGAATTCACCGAGGCGGGAAGCGAGCATGCCTCACCGGCCGCTGGCCGCGTGCAACACACCTTTACCGTACCGGGGGATGGCAGCACGGTGGACCTCGGCGAGCTTACCGCTGAAGTCTTCACCTTGTTCGAGCCGGGAGACACGGCGCCGCACCTGCAGGCCCGAACCCTCGACGAAGAGTGGTTTACCCTTGAAGACTACAAAGGCAAGTACGTGCTGCTCGATTTCTGGGCAACATGGTGCGGCCCGTGCGTGGCCGAGACGCCCAATCTCAAGGCCGTGTGGGATGAATATGGCGAGCACGAGGATTTCGCCATGCTCGCCCTCAGTCTCGACAGCGACATCGCCCCCGTAAAGGACTACGTCGAGAAGAATGGCATCCAGTGGGACCAGGGCTGGCTCGGCGAATGGTCACAAACCGACATCCCCGACCAGTACGGCGTGCGCGGCATTCCCGCGATCATGCTCATCGGCCCCGACGGCAGCCTCATCGCGCGTAATCTGCGCGGCGAGGCCATCGGGAAGGCCATCGGCGAGGCGCTGGAAGGAAAGTAGCATGGCCGCGAAACCCGTGTGCCACGGTCAAGCTTTGCTTGGCCGCGCCTTCTCGGCCTGATCGCCGGTTAGAAGCGCATTCACTTTTCAACCATGCAAATTTTAACCATGCAAAAACGCCCCGAAGCTCGCAGTGGCTTCGGGGCGCTGGATGTAGTCCCTGAAAAAGAACATCGGGAGGCTCCAAGGCGACAACAAACTCTTTTTTCCAGTGGCCGTGCCGGCTTCGACCCACCGGCTTAGCCTCGTTCGCTTGCGGAACGTACGCTGGGTTTGGCGTCTTGGCGCCTCCCGTCTGTCTAATCTCAATGTAAC
>CAZLBS010000755.1:927-1796 GCA_964557505.1 uncultured Nitrospiraceae bacterium
TAACATACCCGCCCTCGATTTGCAAGCACTTTTTTCGAATCCGGGCGCGCCGCAACGAGAGGCTGCCGCCCGGCTGCCATACAATGCGCGCTGCTGCATACATTTTTTATGGGTGTCCTAATTCACCCTGCGCTATATAAATAGAAGCCCCGCGGCGCTGCGATTGGGCCGCGGGGCTTGGTGGACAGGTTTGTCTTGCGAAGGTTACTTCGCCACCGGCTCGGCAGCTTCTTCCTTCTTTTCCTTGCTCTTGACGGGGACATCGGCGCCGCCTTCCTCGAGGGTGTCCATGAAGTAGGGCACGCCTTCGGGGGGCTTGCGGTACTTCGGCGGGAACTCCTCGATGATGTCGGTGTACATCCAGGCGAGCTTGTTGTCGAGCACGTGGCCGCCGACCTTGTCGTAGAGCTTGTTGTGGTTGCTCTTGACCAGGCGGTACTGGTTCTCGATGCGCTGGCGCGCATCCTTGCAGAAGAGGTCGGCCACGTCCATCGGGGTCTTGTCGTCGGGGCGCTTGTTCATGAGGTGCTCGGCGTAGGTGAGCACGGCCGCCATCGCGAAGAGGTCGACGCCGATCTCGACGAAGTTGCCGAGGAGAATCTGCTGGTACTCGAGCTTCGGCCCGAACTTGGCCATGGTGTGGAAGATGGTCCGCGCGACCTTGCGGCAGTTGCGCTCGATGTAGGCGAGGTGGTCGATGCCGCTGTTGCTCAGGTTCTTGACGTTATAGTCGCCCGCCTTCGGGAAGTACAGGCCGGGGTACCAGGCCATGTAGAACTTGGCCGCGTTCCAGATGAGCTGGCCCTTGCTTTCCTTCTGGCCCGGCTTCGGCATCATGAGCGGCATGACGCGCGAGAAATGCGGGTCCA
>CAZLBS010000756.1:0-1792 GCA_964557505.1 uncultured Nitrospiraceae bacterium
TACATCGAAGGCTACCACCACAAGGAAAACCCCTTCTTCCTCTGGCTCTCCATTGCTGATCCCCATCCGCCTTACATGGTCTGTGAGCCTTACGCCAGCATGTACGACCCCGACGACATCCCGCCGCCCGCCTGGGAAGAGGCCCTGCTCTTTTGGGACGATGGCTTCACGCGCGCATCGATGATCTATCTCGCGCTCGGCTGCTGGGTGCTGCTGGTCGTTCTTCTGTCCATCCGCCAGTGGCGGCCGTTCCCCTACTGGAAGACCGCCGTCGCCGTGGCCACGCTTCTGGCCATCGTGACGGGTCTGTCGGTGTGGGCCAAGAGCCAGCCTCCGCGCATTGCCGTGTCGCTGCGGGACGGCGTACCCGTTCGATACGGGATGAGCGATTCAGACGAAGTCCGCTTCCGCCTGACCGCCGGCGATCGTATCGCCATCGAGGAAGACCGCGGCGATTGGATGCGCATCCGCACTGCCGAGGCGGACAGCCCGCGCCGCGGATGGGTGGACAAACAAGATGTGATGGCCATCGGGCCGCCCTATACACCCTTGGCGGAAGATACCGCCGCCGCCATTCGCGCGCACCAAACCGAAGCCCGCGCCGGCAATGAAAGCTGATTCTCAGCCGGCTTCGCCACGCCTGCTCCGCCCTCTGCGCCTTACGTATACTGATGCCCCATGACCGACAGCACGTCCACCTTTGCCCGCTTCGTTGCGTGCGCGCGCGACGCCCCCGCGGACTTCCGCGAGCTGGACCGGGGCGAAGTGCTCGCCGCAGCCCGCGCGTTCGGCCAACGCCACTGGGAAAGCGTCCTGCAGGCACATGAGCAAGGCGCAGCAGGCGGACAGGTAGCCCGCGCCTTGACCGACAGCGCCGATATCCTGGTGACGGGCGTCTTGTCGATGGCCATGGCGCACGTCGACGCGCGCTCCTTGCTCGCCTCTCGCAGCGCCCTCATCGCACTCGGCAGCAGCGCCCGCCGTGAAATGGCGCCGCATAGCGACCTCGATGTCTGCCTGATTCACGATGGCGCCCTCGAGCCCATGCTCGAGCAGTTGAATGGCTTTCTGGTGCCCTTCCTATGGGACCTTGGCTACCGGGTCGGCTTCATGGTCCGTTCGATTGACGACATGAGCCAGCTCGCCCTGAGCGATACCCGCGACTTCACCACGGCGCTCGCGGCGCGTTTCATCGCAGGCGACTCGATGGTGTTCGCGCGCTTGCGGCTGCGGCTGCGCGGACTCTTCAGCAGCGCGGCGAGCAAGGCCCTGATCCAGCAACTGATCCATCATCGTTTCGAAGGCCTGGCGCCCCCGCATGACGATCTCTTTGCGCCCGAGCCAAACCTGAAAGAAGGCGCCGGCGGGCTGCGCGACTACCAAACCGGCATGTGGCTCTTGAATGCCGCGTATGACATCGGCTCGCTCGAGCATGCCGAGGGGCACGGCATCCTGACGCGCGAAGAGTTTCTCCGCACGCAAGAAGCCTTGGAGTTCATCTTGCGCGTGCGCAATGAGCTTCATTTTCATACGGAAGCTCCGCGCGATGTGCTGACGTTTGCCCTGCAGCAGCACCTCGCGCGCCGCTTCGGAACCGCGGGCGACCCGGATGTCACTGCCTTCATGCAGGATTACTATGCCGCCGCCTCGGTGCTGCGCACCTTCATGCGCCTTGCGGCCCGCACTTGGGAGCATCGGCAACACGGCCCAAGTACCTGGAAGCCGCCCGGGAAGGCTGGGCGCATTCGGCTCATCAAGGGGCAGATTGCCATTCCAGCCGATGACCCGGATT
>CAZLBS010000757.1:0-1789 GCA_964557505.1 uncultured Nitrospiraceae bacterium
GCCATTTCCGCGCCGGTTTTGTCGTGGTTGTTGAAGCGGATGCGGTCTTCGAAGGTTTGGGTCGCCGGCTTGCCGACATCGTGCAGCAGGGCGCCAAGCGCAAGGGTGGGCGTAGGCGCTTCTCGGAGTTGCTCCATGACGAGCAAGGTGTGCGTATACACGTCGCCTTCAGGATGAAACTCGGGCGGCTGCTCGACGCCCTTCATCCATTCCATCTCGGGCAGGACGTGTTCCAGCAAGTTGGTCTCATCGAGCAACTCGAGCGCTCGGCGCGGCTGGCCTTCCGTGAGCATTTTTACAAGTTCATCACGAATGCGCTCGGCACTCGTGCGCTTGATGGACGGGGCAAGCTGGCGCATGGCGGCGTGGGTATGCGGTTCGATGGCGTAGCCCAAGCGAGCCGCAAAGCGTACGGCCCGCAACAAGCGCAGGTAGTCTTCCTCGAAGCGTTCCCGCGGCTCGCCCACCGTGCGGATGATGCCGGCGTGCAAATCGCCGCGCCCGCCGACGTAGTCGAGCACTTCGCCGCTGACGGGCTCGAAGAACATGGCATTGATTGTGAAATCGCGGCGGTTGGCATCGGCCCGTTCGTCCGCATATTCAACATAGGCCGGGTGGCGCCCGTCTACGTACGGGCCATCTTTCCTAAAGGTGGTGACTTCATAAGAGACCTGATCGATGCGGACGATTTGCGTGCCGAATTCGATGCCGACTGGAATGACGGTGTCGAAGAGTTCGGCCACGGCTTCCGGCGGGGCGCTGGTGGCGACGTCGTAATCATAGGGTTCGAGGCCCAGCAGCATATCGCGTACGCAGCCGCCGGCCAGCAAGGCGCGGTGGCCCGCTGCCGCCAGCCGGGCGCAGATGCGGGCGGCGGCTTCACGCCGATTCGCCGTCGCCGCGGGGGGACCCCCCATGCTCATGCTCCGTCCAATTCGGTTCTTCCCTGCCAGCTTCTGATCCCACGCCTTGCGGGCGCTTGCGCAGTGCAAACAGCAAGACGCCTATCAAGGCCACCGCCATCAAGGAGACGACGGCAACCCGGCCTGCCCGTGCCAAACGGTCAAGGTCTACGGCAAGCACATGCACGAGTGCCAGCCCGAACAATCCTAAGGCCGTCCAGCGATAGCGCGGCTCACGCACCAGCGTGCCGAAGACGCCAAAGGTTACTGCCAGAAGCAACCAAATGAGAGTGCGGTAGGCTTCCGGAGCATGTTGAAACACCGCCCATGCGCACAGGCCGGCCAGCACGGCCACCAGGATGCTGCGCACGGCATCCTCGACTTCCGAGGCCGGGCGATGCTTCGGCTGCAACAACACGAACAGCCGCTCGCCAGCGGCAAAGGATGCCAAGAATCCGGCGGCATATAAGGGGAACCATGCCTCGCTGATGAGCGCCTGGGGGGCATCGAGGCTTCGGTACACATAGATGCCCGCGCTGATGCCCAGGGCAAGAATGCCCGCGGAGGTTACGCCCGTATAGCGCAGCAAGGCGCCGGCCAGGAGGATGCCGGCGCCGGCCGCGGCCGTCAGCATGGGCGCGGCCATGCCATGTTCGGCGCGCACGATGATCGTTGACAGCAGCCCCGCCGCCATGAGATACGGCAGCATCGCATAGGCATCATGCTCCCATGGATGCCCGCCCTCCACGCGATACAGATAGCGTTCCCACAAGGCGGCCGTGACAAACGTAAAAATGCCCAAGGCCACGGCGAAATTGAGAAAGAAGGGTTGCGTTTCGAAGCGGGGCTGTTCGGTCAACAGGCAAAAGTAGAAGCTGACATGCGCC
>CAZLBS010000758.1:0-493 GCA_964557505.1 uncultured Nitrospiraceae bacterium
AGTCCTGGTAAATCATCACCCCGTCTGTTGAGAGTTCGTCATCCTCGCAGGCAATGGCCACGTAGAGATAGGCATCATCGGCCGCCACCTGGAATTTGTAGGTGGCGTCATCGGGGCCGCGCCAGGCCCGCTCATTGGTGAACACCTCGCCGGGCTGGATGACGGGAATCCACGCGTCTCCCCAGTCATCGAGGTTGCCGTCCACCTCGATGCCGCCCGCCTCGGCCACGTCGTGCGCTTCATCGAGGAACACCCGTGTCTGGCCCTCGAATACCGTTGAGGGCGCGTTGAACGCCTCGTATTCGGCTTCCCAGTGCACCACGGGCGGCTGCCACGCGGGGCCCGGTTCGCGCTCGAACACCAGCGGCACGGCAACCGTCTCGCCCGCCGCGACGAGGGTGTGGAGCGGTTCCGTCCGGTTGGTGATGCCGGCTGTCGTCTCGATGAGCCCCGTGAAGCGCATCGCCTTGTCGCCCGGATTCACCACGGTCAG
>CAZLBS010000758.1:503-1783 GCA_964557505.1 uncultured Nitrospiraceae bacterium
GGTCAGTTCGGTCGCGACGACCTCGGCGTCCGGCTCGGCCACGGCGGGTTTCGCCATGACCGCCGCATTCTCCTTGAAGGGCGCCATCTGCGCGGCCATCTCCGCCGTGCGGAATTCGCGCGCCATGATGCCGTCGAGCGCAATCGCGGCCATCTGCGGGCCTTCATCGCGCACAGTCACCCACATGATGTGGTCGAACTCGCCATAGGCCGGACCGCGCAGAGGCGAGCCGCCGCCCGTCGTGCCCATCGTCACGTAGTGGATGCCCTCCTTGTGCGTATGCATGTATTCATGGATATGCCCGGCAAAGAACGTCACGTTGCGCCAGGCGAAAAGGTCTTTCACCTTGTTCCACTCGTTTTCGTTTTCGAACCAGAGCGGCTTGTGCTGGAAGACAAAGGTCCAGCGCACCTGGTCATGCTCGGCGAGAACCTCCTGTACCCAGGCCACCTGCTCGTCGCCGTAGCCCGTGCCGCGGTTGGGGGCGTCGTTGGTGTCGAGGCAGAGAAACAGCACGTCCTGGTAGAGAAAGTAGTAATAGGTCGGGCCGATGCGCTCGAGCCAGACTTCGTGCCAGAGCGGGTCGCCCACGTCGTGATTGCCCGGCACGAAGAAGAAGGGCGCCTCCAGCGGGCTGAGGTCCGCCATGAATTCCTCCCACTGGGCGTCGAGTTGCTCGCGCGTGCTGACATAGCCCTCGATGAGGTCGCCGATGCTCATCACGAAGGCGGGCTGCAGCAGGTTCAGCTTTTCCATGGCCTCGCGCCAGATGCCCGGCCGCGGCGTGCCCGTGTTGTCCGTCGCGATGGCGAACTGGAAATCATCCGGGGCGTAGCGGACGTCGAGGCTGGTCCAGGGGAGCTTGTCGCCCTCGAGCGCATGCTCGACCGGCGGCTTGTCCTGGCCCATGGCGCCGGAGGACATGAGGATGGCAGCAATCGTGGCGGTGAACAGAAAACGCATTCGATAAATCCCTTGTGTGACAACGCGGCCGCCATGCGCCCGGAGGCCGGCAGCCTTGGCAGCATGGCATGAGGCCGTTAGCTTTTCATTTCGTCCGCGCGGATGCAAATAACCCCCCGGCTCGCCGGGGCGGGGCCGCGGAATGATACGATAAGGAGTCGCTTTCGGATCGCGCAGGAGCAAACCTTACCGTGCAGGACGAACACACGCACCCGTCAACGAGCGGCAAGCGCCCGGTCTCGCGCAATGTGCTGCTGGTGGTGACCGCGGCCTTGCTCAGCGGCCTGACCGATGCCCTCAGCCCGCGGGAAATGGGC
>CAZLBS010000759.1:0-1781 GCA_964557505.1 uncultured Nitrospiraceae bacterium
CGCGCCGCCCTCGACGAGGCGCCGGGCCAGCAGCAGCCGCTGCCCAATGCCCGTCCGGCCATAGGCATTGCGCATCTCGCCGTCCTCCATCTCGATGGCGAAGGCTTCCCGTGCGGGCTGGGAACTGATGAGGTCATAGGCCTTTTGATAGTTGCTATCCATCGCTGACAGCACGTCGGATTCTTCGAGCTTCGAGAAATGCTGGTCGACCGTCTGCAGCAGATTGCGCCGCTGGTCCATGCGGGAGGCGTCGACGCCGCCCGGCAGATTGAGGTCGCGAACGCGGAAGCCGTCGTTGTTGGGCTCGCCGCCAACGCTGAAGGGGCCGTATTGGGCGCTCATATAGCCTGTGCCCATGTAGGGGCTGCTGACATTTGGTACGGCGACGTATGGCGGCAGATTGTTTCGGCTGCCCAACTCATGCGCAACCACCGAGCCATAACTTGGGTAGCTGATGGCGGGGCTCGGGCGGTAGCCGGTGAGCATATTGTGCGTGCCGCGTTCGTGAGCGGCCTCGCCATGCGTCATGGAGCGAATGACGGTGTACTTGTCGGCACAGCCAGCGAGCTTCGGCAGCATCGCGCCGAACTGCTCGCCGGTGTTGGTTTGGCGTGCGCCGAAAGGACCGCGGTAATCAGCCGGGGCGTACGGCTTGGGGTCGAAGCTGTCGATGTGGCTCAGGCCGCCCTGAAGGAAGATGTAGATGACAGCCTCGGCTTTGACGGGCAACGAGCGGGCCGTGTCGACGCTCTGTGCGGCATGGGCCTGCTGCATGAGAAAGTAGTCGCCGAGCGTCAGGCCAAGTCCGCTGATCAGGCCGACCTTCAGGAAATCACGCCGGTTCGGTCCCGGGCAAACGCGTTTCTGCTCGTTGCCTGAACGCTTACCATTCTTCCCTTGCATTGTCTGCTTCTCCTCCGCCATACACTGCCAATGGATCTGGGCCCCTGCGCAGACGCCCAAGCCGTCCGGCTGCGCCTCTCGTTGAATTCTTACTATCCCAAGCAACGGCGCAAAGTTCCGTCTTGTACCGCAAATGCCGCAGTTTTCGCGGCTTGCTTCTGGAGGATAAGCCCCATTCGCGCGAGATGCAAGGGAAAATGTTTCGGCTTAGTGGCGCTAATGCGATGCTACTCCACGACTTAAGTTGACTTTGCGTGGAGCGCGGCAGATACTTCGAGGAGCTGCCGCTTGGCTGGAAAGGGCCAGCGGCGGTCTCACCTACACGCAGACCTTCGCGGCGGGAGAATGGCGCAAGCCACTGTCATGACAGATTTTACGCGTACGAAGATGGCGTTCGCCGTGGGCTTGTTGGCTGTGCTTTTCATGCTGAAGCCGTTGATGGACGACCTTGGCATGGTGGGTTTTGGATTCTTGAATACGACCGTTCGGGTACGCCATGTGTACTTCGTGTTTGCCGGGCTGCTTGGCTTGAGTGCGTACTTTTATGCGCTGGAGATGATGAGCGAGCGGCAGGTCACGCTGGGGCAGCGCGCGGGCAACTTGATGTACGCGCTAGCCATGCTGGTGCCGCCTGTCTTCGCCGCGCTGGGGCTTATCTGGCTGATCGCCAATGGCGTCACCCTGATCTGGCCGTACGAAGTTTTGCGGCTGGCCATCGAGGGCGTGCTCATGTTCGCCCTTGGGGCCGGCGGCATCCTCGTGTTTATGTACATCCGGCGGCGCCTGCGCGATCAAGACCGCACGGCGGCGATGAGCCGCCTTTCCAGCGAGGCGGCCACGAGCCTCACCAAGGCCAGCGGCCTCATCGAGGCAGGACT
>CAZLBS010000760.1:0-1781 GCA_964557505.1 uncultured Nitrospiraceae bacterium
ACCTTCGGACTGCCCATCTACCGCTGGCCGCGGCAGGCGGATGTGTTTGAAGAAATCAATGCGTGGTGGCGCCAGAACCAATCGGAGGGCAAGGCGAGCGTGCTTTTCGCCTATGCGCTCGGCAAGGCGCAACGGCTGCTCGCGGGGGTAGACGCGGGCATCGGGCCGATCTACACGCATGGGGCGGTCGAGCCACTGACGCAGGATTACCGCGACAGCGGCATCGCATTGCCGGAGACCACCCGCGTCTCGGAAGCTGCGCCGGGGACGGACTGGCCGCAAGCACTCATTCTTGCCCCGCCCTCGGCGAATGGGACGCCATGGATGCGGCGATTTGGGGACCTGTCGACCGGCTTCGCATCCGGCTGGACCATGGTGCGCGGGACCCGGCGGCGGCGGGCGGTCGACCGCGGATTCATCCTAAGCGACCACGCCGACTGGCCCGGCTTGCTTTATGCAATTCAATCGACCGGGGCCACGCGCGTCCTCCCAACCCACGGCTATGTCGATGCCGTGGCGCGTTGGCTCACCGAACAGGGATATGAGGCTACCCCGTTATCCACCCAATACGAAGGGGAACAAGCGGAGGAGGGCGATGCGTCCACGGCTGACGCATCCTAGAAAAGAAAAGGGACCTTTCTTCCGGCGAAGAAAGGCCCCCTTGAGAGTCTGTGATCGAGGCGCGTTTAGCCGAAGAAGCCGCCCATGGGGAAGAGGGGGGCGAACACGAGGCTGATAACGCACATAAGCTTGATGAGGATGTTGACGGACCGACGGTGTCTTTGAGCGGGTCGCCGACGGTGTCGCCCACAACGGCCGCCTTGTGGGCCTCGGAGTTCTTGCCGCCATGGTGGCCGGCTTCGATGTATTTTTTCGCATTGTCCATGGCGCCGCCGGAGTTGGCCATCTGCAGGCCTAGCAACACGCCCGCGGCAATGGCGCCAACGAGCATGCCCGCAAGGCCTTCGGGTCCGAGCACGAAGCCCATGACTACCGGAGAGAGAATCGCAATGGCGCCGGGCAGCAGCATGCCGTTGATGGCGCCCTGGGTGGCAATGTCGACGCATTTTGTGCTGTCAGGCATCACGCCCTCTTTACCGGCCTTGAGGTCGGGATTCTCGGCGAACTGACGGCGCACTTCTTCAATCATCGTGTCGGCGCATTTGCCGACTGCGTCGAACAGCAGTGAAGAGATGAAGAACGGCAACATCGCGCCGATGAGCACGCCCGCGAGGATGAGCGGTTTGTTGAGGCTGACCGCCGCGTCGCCCACGCCGGATGCAAGGATAAACGCGCTCAACAGGCCAATGGCCGCGAATGCAGCGGAGCCAATCGCGAAGCCCTTCCCAATGGCCGCCGTTGTATTCCCGACTGCATCGAGGTTGTCCGTAATTTCACGGACCTTCGGATCGAGGTGCGCCATCTCGGCGATGCCGCCTGCGTTGTCCGCGATGGGGCCGTAGCTGTCGACCGCGACTACGATACCGGTCGTCGCGAGCATGCCGAGCGCCGCCAGGCCAACGCCGTAGACGCCCGCCACGTTGTATGCGAGTACGACGGCAACCGCCAAAACAAGAATCGGCAATGCCGTGCTCAGCATGCCGACCGAGGTGCCCTCGACGACCGCCGTGGCGGGGCCCGTCTGGCAACGCGCCGCCAGCTTCTTCACAGGATTGTAGTCGCCCGAGGTGTAGTACTCGGAGGCGAAGCCCACGATGCTGCCAGATACAATTCCCACGACGCAGGCGATGAACGGCCCCCACATCCCATATTCGATGCCT
>CAZLBS010000761.1:0-1778 GCA_964557505.1 uncultured Nitrospiraceae bacterium
ATTGAATTCTACCTGGGTGGAAAGGGCCTTCTCGGTCACTTGCGCGCGGCACAACACGAGGGGCGCCCGCATGAACGTGCGCGCCCCCCCGGCATGCCAGATGCGCACGGTCCGGTCGCGGCCGCCCGACACCGCCAGCGTGGCGTCGGCGTTCGCATCGACGCAGGTGACATTGCCTTGATGGCCGTCAAATGTCCGCACGCAGCGCCCTCGCCCCACGTTCCAGATGCGCACCGTCCCATCGTCGGAGGCGCTCACGAGGGTCATTTCGTCGCCGGTAAGTGTCAGGCCGCGGATGCGCCCGTTGTGCCCCTCCAGCGTGCGCTTGCATTCGCCCGTCTGCAGGTCCCAGACCAGAATGCGGCGGTCCGTGCCCCCGGAAGCAGCATGGCGGCCGTCGGGATGCACGGACAGCACCGTCACCATGCCCTCGTGCGCGGGGAGGCTTCGGAGGCAGCGCTCTTTCTCGATGTTCCAGTACTTGATCGACCCGTCGGAGCCGCCCGAAAGCGCGCGCAACTCGCCATTGACAGTCCGCAACCTGACCGCGGTGACGACCCCCTTGTGACCGCCCATCCGTGCCTTTACATTGCTCTCCGCGATGCTGATGACCTCGAAGATGCCATTGTCGGCCGAAACGGCGGCAAAGCGGCCATCCTCGGAAATGGCTGCCGCGGCCTCGGTGTCCCGCGCGATTTCGAATGTGCGGACGCACTCGCCGTTCGTGCAATCCCAAATCCGCATGGAGCGGTCTTTCGCCGTGGACATCACGAGGCTGTCGTCTGCCGCGGTGTCCAGCGCCACAATCGTGCCCTGGTGTCCCGACAGCATGCGGAGGCATTCGCCGTCCGCGATACGCCAGAGCCTGATGGTATTGTCTTCCGACGCCGAAAGGACATGCTGTCCGCCGCTCAGGATGCATACCGCCGAGACCGCGTCGGCGTGCGCATCAATCTCGCGGACCTCCCGGCGCGACAGCGCGCGCAGCTTTTCCGCCCGCTCCAGCTCGTGGGCGAATTCTTCTCGCTCCGGCTCATGCCGCTGGGCCTGCCGCAGGAGTTCGATTGCCGTTTCGGTGTCGCCCCGCTCCATGTGCGCGTAGGCCATGTACTGGTGTACTGCCGCGGAACCGGGATGGGCCGCCGCGACATCGCCCAATCGGCGCAGAAACTTCGCATCGGTGATTCCGCCCACGCGCCAGTACAACAGGCCAAGGTTGAACGTCGCCTCGGGATGGTGCGACTCCGTGCGCAAGGCATCTTCCCAGACCTTTACCGCCTCCTTGCGTTTCCCCAAGTCCATCAGGGATACGGCACGGTTGTTCAGCGTGTCGGCCCCGGTGCCCAGCTTGCTGGGCTTCGGCCCCCCGTAGGGCGTGCCCACAACGTCTTTGTAGACCGTGAGCAAGGTATTGGCGACCACATCGAGGCCGCCCGGGCGGTCGGCGGGGCGCTCGGCGAAGCAGGTTTCCAGCACCGAGGCCAGTTGCGCCGGCAAGGGCGGGGCATGCTCGGCAAAGCCCGACTCCCGCATCAGGCGTTGCAGCACAGCTCGAGATGGCCCGCGCGTTCGCAACACTGCTCGAAGGCAACGCCATCGACCCGCAACGAACCGTCACGATGCTCTGGGGTGATGAAATCTCTGCTCCAGCCCGGTATCTGAGGCAGGATGAACAGCGCGCGGCCGGCGTGCGTTTCGGCATGAGTCTCGACATGGTCGGCGCAGACCCCGCGAAGACAGGCGGCGTATTCCTCATCGAGAAGATGCCTGATCCATCC
>CAZLBS010000762.1:0-1772 GCA_964557505.1 uncultured Nitrospiraceae bacterium
CGGGCACAAACGTCGCACCTTACCCCGATAACGCGGAGGATGAATTCTTCCCATGCGAGGTTGATGACCAACCGACCAGCTATCTCTACTTTGGCTGGACAGTCGTGATTCCTGGCTTCACCGATGACCCAAGAACGGACCTGCTTGAGGGCCTTGACCTGAGCGGCGGACTTGAGGAAATTGCGGCCAGCGTCATCTTTGAGATCGGACCGTTTTATGGACTGACGGGAGCCCAGCTTGATGCCTTTGTCAACATCTTGCTGTTCGAAGACGACAGCCTCGTGAACAGGGTTGACGACTTCGACCCGACCGACGAAGCGCGCATCGCCCTTTTCTCGGAGGATATTTCGGCAGAGTCAAGCGACGGCACATTCACGCAAACTTTTTACCGCTATCGAGAGGGCATCGAGCGCTTCTTGATTACGGACATCAATAATCCCGCCGCATCCTCTGTGGGCCAAAGCGAGGTGTGGGTTTCCTCTGACTTCATCAACCTTGACCCTCAACGGGGCGATCGCAACTTCAATCATGTACCGGGCGGGAGCAATGTGCTGTACCTTGATGGACATGTTGAGTTTCTGACGTACCCGAACGTGTGGCCGGTGAATCCATGGACGGCCTTAGTCACCGGATAGGTTCGATTGGACATCGCATGCGACTTGCGCGGCGGAAGCTCTTAGGCTTCCGCCGCTTTTTTTATGTCAGTTGCTATGACCCGGTGAAGTGTTCTTTGAGGGCGTTGACGTAGGCTTCGGCGACGAGCTGGCGCCACTCGGGATTGGCCATGCGCTCGCGGTCGGTGGGGTTGGTCATATTGGCGATTTCAAGCAGAATCTTGGTGGGCACTTTGTTGCCGCGCAGCACCGCGGGCACGAAGACGACCCCGCCGCTGCGCCTGATTTCCCCGCGTATGGCCGGGCCATGCTTAAATCGCTGCACACGCTTCTTGCCCAATTCGTCATACAGGATTTTGGCAAAGACGCGGGAGAGGGCCTCGTCGCGGCGGCGCTCATCTTCGGTCGTCGTGACGGCGCGCACTTCTTCATAGCGGTTATACGGCGCACGGGCCGAGTGGTCGGCATGCGGGTTCCGCGCCCGGGTGCGGGCCCCCGGGATGTAGATCATCGCGCCGCGGTGGCTCTGCTTGAACAGGGCATCGCAATGAAAGCTCGTAAAGATGACGTTGCGGCTGTCGATGCCGCGCTCCAACTCACGCTCATAGATGGCATTGGCAAGATAAAACCGCAGGTTGGCGGACACCGAGGCATTGTAGCTATCGGCATTGGGGGGATAGCGGGGCGTGGTCAGCAGCACTTCATCCGTCTCATGGCTAAACGTAGTGCGGTCTGACGGACGGTATTGCTGCCCAGGGTCGAGCATGGTGACGTGTACCGTCGCGCCCGTATCGCGGAGCAATTCGCGCACGCGGCACACGACGTCATAGGCGATCTCGTCTTCATAGAGCCCATGCCCGGGCTGGATGGCCCCTGGGTCGCGGCTGCCATGGCCTGGATCGAGGATGACGACCACCCCCTCGAGGTCGCGGGTGCGCGTGGCGTCCCGCCGCAATTCTTGCCGAAGGCGTTCCGATTCACGCAACGATGCCTCATACGCCTCGCGGTCGCGATGGCCGGGCGGCTTGAAGCGATCCGCCAGCAACTCCACGGGTATCTTGATGGGCGTGAAATCGTCGATGTCCGTTACGTCGTCGATGCCGCTGCGCCGGGCCACATCCATGCTGGCCTCATTGATGGCGTCACTGGTGTCGATAT
>CAZLBS010000763.1:0-1772 GCA_964557505.1 uncultured Nitrospiraceae bacterium
ACCTGCTCGACAACAACACCTTGCGCGTTGAGACGGTGACCATCGAGGAAAGCCTGCTTGGCGATGCGGAGGAGACCCGCACCGTCACCGTACTCGAGGCTCCCGAAGGCGCCGAGCTTTCTGCCTTTTGCCTCGACAGCGGCGGCACAACGCTCTACGCGGGCACGGCAGACGGCAGCGTGCATCGTTGGGAACTCGGCGCCGGCGCCCCCGCACTTGCCGAGAGCATTCGCGCCTTTGCCGATGGGCGCGCCATCACTGCGTTGTCGCTTGTGCTGGGCGATGTCTCGCTGGCGATCGGGGATGAGACGGGAATGCTGACGACGTGGACGCCCGTGCGCCCTTTTCCAACCGCGCAAGAGCGGAAGCTGACGCGGCTCAGGACCCTGGCCAAGCATGATGGGCCGGTGCGGGCCATCCTGCCTTCGCTGCGCAACAAGACCTTGGCCAGTCTCGGAGAAGACGGCGTCATCCACCTGACGCACATGACGAGTGAACAAGACCTCTTGTCGCTTGAAGCCCCCGCGGGCGCGCGGCATTTGGCCTTTGCACCCCGTGCCGATGGCTTGGCGGCAGTGGCGCCGGACGGACGTGTGCTCGTTTGGAGCGTCGACAATCCCCACCCTGAAATCAATCTAAAGACCTTGTTCGGCAGGGTGCACTATGAAAACTACGACGAGCCGCGCTATGTCTGGCAGTCCAGCGGCGCCACAGATGAATTCGAGCCGAAACTGAGCTTGGTGCCGCTGGTCTTCGGGAGCTTCAAAGGGACCGTGTACGCGATGCTCTACGCGGTGCCCTTGGCGCTGTTTGGGGCGATCTATACGAGCCAGTTCACGACGCCCCGCATGCGCGGCATCATCAAGACCGCAGTCGAACTGATGGCCGCCGTGCCCACCGTGGTCGTGGGGTTCTTGATTGCCCTATGGCTCGCGCCGATTGTCGAAGATTACATCGTAGCTTTCCTGATTGGCATTGGCTTTTTTCCCATCATCCTGCTCATCTTCATCATCGTGCTGCAGCCCTTTCGCAGACTCGACGTTATCAAGCGCGTCGAGAAGGGCTATGAATTCATGGCGATTGCTCCCGTATTGTTGCTGGCCGGCTACGTGTCGTACGCATTGGGCGGCTTCTTCGAGCAGTGGCTCTTCAGCGGCAATTTCCAATTGTGGCTTTTCGAAAACGCCGATATGCGTTATGACCAGCGCAATTGCATCATCATCGCGTTTGGCCTGGGCTTTGCGGTGATCCCGATCATTTTTACGATCAGCGAAGACGCGCTTTCGAATGTTCCGCCAAACCTCCGCGCGGCCTCGATGGCGCTTGGCGCGAGCCGCTGGCAAACGGTATGGCATGTCATCCTGCCCGCGGCGAGCCCCGGCATTTTCGCGGGCAGCATGATCGGCTTCGGCCGGGCAATCGGAGAGACGATGATTGTGCTGATGGCAACAGGCAATACGCCCATTCTCGATTGGAGCATTTTCAATGGCATGCGCACGCTCTCGGCCAACATTGCCGTCGAGGTGCCGGAAGCGCCCGTCGGGGGCACGCTCTACCGCGTGTTGTTTCTTTCCGCCGTGTTGCTGTTCATCATTACTTCCATCGTAAACACCGCGGCAGAATTGGTGCGGCAATACTTGCGCGCGAAGTACGCGCAGTTCCAGTAGGGGCAGGCGGCACATGAAACGGCCGGTGATTCTAAAGCGCGAGACCTGGGCGGAAGGCGAACCGTTCGTGTGGGCCACCGGCGCGGCGCTGGCCTTCACCCTCAT
>CAZLBS010000764.1:0-1770 GCA_964557505.1 uncultured Nitrospiraceae bacterium
CTGTGGCGCATCGTTGCCAATGGCACTGTCATGTCGCCGGAACTGCCGGAAGCGCGTGCGCCCATTGCCCCCAGCGCGCTGTTTCACCCGGACGTCGCCACGCCCGATAAGGCGTACTCGCTCCGTGCATGCTTCATCGATGCGCTGCCAGATGACTTGGCGCAGCGCGGACTCGAACTGGATGCGTCGTTCCTCGGCACGTTGGACCCGGCGTTTCTCGTGTTGCTGCACGCAGGGGAACAGGCGTGGCGCGGCGCAAAGACGGGGCATCTCGACCCGGCGCGCATTGGCATCATCGCGGGCAATCTGGCCTTGCCCACTGACAGCACCACGCAGCTCACGCGCGAAACCCTCGGCGGGGCGTTCGAGGCGAAGGTGCTTGGACGCAATGCGCGAACCGCGCCAAGCGTGCATGCTCTCAACCGGTATGCCGCGGGCTTGCCTGCCGCGGTGCTCGCGAAAGCCCTGGGCATTGACGGCGAGGCATTCACCATCGATGCCGCCTGCGCCTCATCGCTGTATGCCGTCAAGTATGCGATGGATGCGCTGCAGTCGGGCCGCTGCGATGCCATGCTTGCGGGAGGGCTGTCGCGGCCCAACTGCCTGTACACGCAAATGGGATTTGCGCAGCTGCGCGCCTTGAGCAAGCAGGGCCTCTGCGCGCCCTTTGATGCGCGTGCCGATGGCCTCGTCGTGGGCGAGGGTGCGGGCATGTTTGTGCTCAAGCGGCTCGAGGACGCGCAACGCGATGGCGATGAGATTTTCGCCGTGCTGCATGGGTGCGGTCTGAGCAATGACACGCGCGGGGGGCTGCTGGCGCCGCAAAGCAATGGCCAGGTCCGGGCAATGCTGGCTGCTTACGAACAGGCCGGCTGGAATCCCGCGGACATTGCCCACGTCGAATGCCACGGCACGGGCACGCCCGTTGGCGATGCGGCGGAGTTTCAAAGCCTTTGCAGGGTCTGGGATGAATTCGGAGCCAGGGGCAGCCGTCCGGTGCTCGGTTCCGTCAAGGCCAACATCGGCCACACCTTGACCGCGGCAGGCAGTGCTTCACTTATGAAGACGGTGCTGGCCCTGCGCCACAAGACCCTGCCGCCCATGGCCAGTTTCGAATCGCCCGCGGCGGCAATTGATCTTGAGCAAGGGCCCTTCCGCGTGCTCCGCGCGGGCGAGCCATGGGAAGCACCAGAAAACACCCTTCGCCGCGCGGCGGTCAGTGCGTTCGGCTTTGGCGGCATCAATGCACATTTGCTCGTCGAGGAAGCCCCGCCTGCGGCTGAAGCAGTGCTGGAAGGCCGCCCCTTCGAGATTCATGCGCGCAAGGCCCGTGCGCCCATCGCAATTGTAGGCGTGGACGTCTTGGCCGCCGGCCTGCCGGAACATGACGCTGCATTAAGCCTGCTGCCGCAAGAGGATTCGGCGCCTGCCGCCGCCGCGCCGCAAGCGTGGGGTTTGGACATGGGCCCCGCGCAGGCATTCCGCGAGGTGTGGATCGACCCAACGGGCCTCGGCACCCCGCCCAACGAATTTGCCGACATGTTGCCACAGCAGGTGTTGATGCTGAAGGCGGCACGCACGGCCCTGCAACGGGCGAACCTTCACAGCGAAGGCAACGAACGCGGCGGGGTATACATCGGCATCGAGCTGGACATGAACACTGCCAACGCGAGTTTGCGCTGGACCATGGCAGAAGACGCCAAGCGCTGGGGCGCCGGCAAACTGTCCGCTGATGCGTTTGCCGGATGGGTGGAAGGCTTGCGCGATGCC
>CAZLBS010000765.1:0-1762 GCA_964557505.1 uncultured Nitrospiraceae bacterium
GCTCGAGCACGTGCTCGTTTGCCAAGCGGCTGTCGTCATCGAGAATGAGCAAGATCGATCCTCGTGCTTGCGAGGTTCCTTGATTGATGGCCTTGCCCTGAGGGAAGACGCCCTTGATGACGATGACTTCGTGGTCGGTGAAGGTCTGCGACGCAATGCTTTCAAGGAGGCGTGGCACCAAGCCAGCGCGGTAGCCATCGCGCGATGGAATAATGATGCTCACGCGCGGGCTGTCAGGCATCGGCTGAAGGGGGCTCGCCGCCATCAAATGAGAAGTCCATGACCACCGGCAAGTGATCGCTCGCCACGCCCAACTCGCGCACAACCCGGGCGGACACGCATTGAATCTGGCTGCTATAAAAGATGTGGTCCAGTTGCGCTACGGGGGCATCCGCCGGAAAGGTGTAAGTTTCTGCCTCACGGCTGCCCCCATAGATGGATTGCGGAAAGGCGCTTTTCAGCCCCGTCTCATCCGCGAAGCGTGCCAGCGTCCGGTCGTGGGGCGCGCCCTCCGGATAAATCTCGTCCAGCTGGGCCGGCGTCCTGGCCCACTCGGGAAAGGCGTTGAAATCACCGATAACAATCATAGGCATGTGCAGATAGGGTTCGAGGCGCCGGGCCAGTTCGCGGGCTTGCCGCTGCCGGTGGGGAATGTCAAAGGCCTCCAAGTGCACGTTCACGACAAGCAGGCGCCGGCCGGCTACATCGAGTTCGCAGGCATGCATGCAGCGGTCGATGTAAAAACGCCGGTACAGCGCGTTCTGAGAAGGGGGCTTGTCGAACACATGCCGCCAATGCGCGGCAATCGGGTAGCGTGCCGAAACCGCCTGCCCGGAAAGGATAGCCCCGAAATGGGAGCGCAGCGGCCAATAAGGCCAAGGCAAGTAAGTGACATCCCAATTGTATGCTTTGGCCCGGTGCCGGTGATTGAGGCCGCTCGCCAATGCCGTCAGTTGATCGATACGGTGCGAGCGGTCGCTGTCATAGTCCACTTCTTGCAGCACGGTGATGTCCGGATCCAGTTCGCGCAAGGCACGGCTCATGGACACCAGGTGGTTGTGATAGTCCCCTCGTGTTAGACGCTCCGCCGTGTTGTTGGTCATGCCCGAAGCATACCCCATGTTGAATGTGAGGATGCGGTACTGAGCTTTCGAGTCCGGCTCAGGCGCCCCCGCCGCGGGCGGCAGCGATACCAGCTCGCCCTTCGCATACGTCTCAGCGTCAAGGCGCGGCGCGCTGGCCCAGGTCACGAACAAAACGAGCAGCACAATGGGGCTCGCGATCAAGGCTGTCAGGGTGGCAGCCAGCATGCAGTTACTCCGCCGAATCTATCCGTATGAAAGGGTTGCCGTCACAAGATGTGGGGTGCGCGGCAGGAACCTTGCATATATCTAGGGGTCGTGATACAGTTTGGCTCACAGGGGTCACCACTACGGTACCGCAGGGGGGATGCAGAAAGCCAGCATGCGCGACAGGATTTGCGTGCAGGGACCGTTGGTCATCATCAGGGGCAAAGCATGAAAACTCGCAGTGTGCTCGTGCGCTTCCCGGGCTATCCCTTTTCCGGCCGCGCCCTTCTGCCCGTGCTGGAAGTGGCGGAAGCGGCGGGCGGACTCATGGCCGCGGGCCACGAAACGCAGATCTGGGATTGGGGCCACATAGAGGAACTGGCCCGTCAATATCCGGCGGTCCACCGCGATGCGGCGAGGCGGCAATGGGATGCAAGTCACGGCTTGTCGCCCAAGCCCCGAAGCCATGCCTT
>CAZLBS010000766.1:0-607 GCA_964557505.1 uncultured Nitrospiraceae bacterium
CTGGCATGTCCCCCCGGTCCATCATCGACAAGAAGGCATCTTCGTCCAGCAGGGCCCACTGCCCAGCGGGGTCGATGCCAATCAGGATGGGGGTGTAGCGCGAGCGATCCATAGCGCCGAGGACGTTTTTCGCGCTTTGGAGCGAAACTTCGTGCTCGGCGGACCGGCCGCCAGCCAATACCGCTATGGTCAACTGCTGCGTCATCGGGTCAACATTCTCCGGGTGCGCCTCGTTTGCAGGCGTCCATGCCGCGAACCGTTAGCCGGTTGCCTCATGCGCGGGCCATCCGGCCGCACGGGCGGCCTCAAATGCGGCGGCGTCGCGGCAGACCAATGTAAGCGTCCACGGTTCCCTGCCCAATAAATGCACGAACAAGGCCTTCCATTCCTCCAACGCTTCCTCCCGGGCATCGTGCAGCGGCGGCTGGCGCGTGGCCGGGCCCGGCTGGGCCGGCCGCAGGCGTTCGATCGGGCACGCGCCGCAGCGCAGGTGGACACATGGGTGAACTCTCTGACGTGATCAGGCAGGCCAGTGTGTGGGTGCTGCCGGTGTTGCTGGCGATTACCCTGCACGAGGCCGGGCGTGCCTTTGCCGCCTGGAAGCTTG
>CAZLBS010000766.1:617-1758 GCA_964557505.1 uncultured Nitrospiraceae bacterium
GCATCGTGCAGCGGCGGGCATTCAAGGGCCATCAAGCGGGCGCCCGGCTCATAGAGCCAGGTCAATACGCGCCACCACGCCGCATGCCATGAAGCCGGTGTGAGCTGCGCTTCTTCACTGCGCACCTCTAGATGCAGCGAGGCATTCGGATTGATGGATGCCCTGATTTCAAACGTGCGAGGGGCGCTGATTTTTAATACTATGGGAGCATAAATACTTGCACTGTTTGTGTGCGTAATCTGGTGCAATGTTGCGGCGGCGTGCGCGGCGGCTTCGGCGCGTTGTTCAAGCGCCTCGGCTCGGGCGCTCGCGTGCGCCAACTCCTCTTCAAGCTGGATTAGTCCATCCGGCTCTGGCGGTGTGCTTGCTGCACCGGCTTGCAAGCGCGGCTGGGGGAGTTCTGCCAGGTCTCGAACAAGGTCGTCGCGCTCGGCTTGAATGCGGTCGAGCGGCCGCACTGTAGTGTCGAATTCGACAAGGCCTTCGCGCTCGACGCGCTCGCGGAAGGCATCGAGCGATTGACCATGCAGCAGGGTCTCTAATTGGTCGTGGAGGGCCGCGCGCTCTTTCCACAGGCCGGCATACTCGCGGGCCCGCTCCGCAAGGGTGCGCCATTCGGCTGGAGACGTTACGCCCGCTTCATGCAAAAATTCGGACATGGCTTTATCAGCCGCTGCTGCCGCCTGTTCTTCCCGCTCGACGCGCTGCTCGAGTTCAGCCAGGCGTTCGTGCAGCAAGGCTGAGCGGCTCCTTCGTTCCTGCACTTGTGCATGCCGGATCCGGTGCGCGCGAACGGCGCTGACGGCGCTGGTGTACCTGTGCTCATCGCTGAAGCCGGCCATGCGCAAAGCTTCGCGGGCTGCTAGCGACAGGCGGACGTCTTCCTCATTGGCGGATGTTGCAGCGGCTTTCGCCTCTAGCCAGGCCGCCTCTCGGCGCTTGATGAGTTCTTGACGCTCGGAGATGCGGCGCTTGGCATCCCGATATTGTTGATACAAGGCCACGCCGCGTTTCGCGGCTTCGCCAACATCCTCGTCGGCATCGACATCAACACCCGCTTGCTTGAACACGGACTGCACGCGCTGAAAGAAAGCAGCGACTTGTTCGTCCTCTTTCGTCACGCGGGTCGCGTGCTTCTCGA
>CAZLBS010000767.1:0-606 GCA_964557505.1 uncultured Nitrospiraceae bacterium
ATGCAGACGTCCAGCGACCCAATGTCGATGCCCAACTCCAAGGCGTTCGTGCTCACCACCGTGAGGATGTCGCCGTCGCGCAACCCCTTCTCGATGGCCCGGCGCTCCGTGGGCAAATAGCCGCCCCGGTAGCCGCTTACCTTGCGCGGGTCTTGTTTGCGCTTGCGCACCGCCTCCTTGATGTAGGTGGTCATTACTTCGACGTTGCGCCGGCTGCGCGCGAATACAATGCTCTGCACGCTCCGGTCGAAAAACTCGATGGCCAGCCGGCTTGCCACCTTCACCGAAGACTGCCGGATGCCCAATTCCTGGTTCACCACCGGGGGGTTGTAGAAGAGAAAATGCTTCTCGCCCGCCGGCGCGCCATTGTCGTCGATGAGTTCGACCGGGGCCTCGATGACCCGCTCGGCCACCTCGCGCGGATTGTGAATGGTCGCGCTGCAGCAGATGAACGTCGGCGACGCCCCATAAAAAGCGCAGATCCGCTTGAGGCGGCGGATGACATTGGCGAGATGGCTGCCGAATACCCCCCGGTAATGGTGCACCTCGTCGATCACGATATACGACAGGTTTTCGAACAGCTTCATCCAGATCGTGTGATGCGGC
>CAZLBS010000767.1:616-1739 GCA_964557505.1 uncultured Nitrospiraceae bacterium
GCAACATGTCGGGATTCGTAATGACGATGTGCCCCGCCTGCCGTACCGCCTTGCGCGCCGATGCCGGCGTGTCGCCGTCGAAGGTGTAGGCGCCAATCTTCACCTCGAGTTCATCGATGGCCGACTGCACCTCGTTCACCTGGTCCTGCGCCAGTGCCTTCGTCGGAAACAGATATAACGCGCGCGCGCTGGGATTCGCGAGCAGGGTGTTCAGCACCGGCAGGTTGTAGCACAGCGTCTTGCCCGAAGCCGTCGGCGTCACCACGCAAATGTGTTTCCCGCCCGACACCGCCTCGAAAGCCTTTCGCTGGTGCGTGTAGAGATCCCGAATGCCCATCTGCCCCAAGGCGTTGGCAAGGCGGGCATCGACGCTCTCAGGAAAACCGCCATAGCGCGGCGCACGCGAAGGAATGGTGTGCCATGCAGTCAGGTTCCGCTGAAAGGCAGGCTCTTGCTGCAAGCGCTCCACAAGCTGCGGCACGTTCATCTAAGGCGTCCTCTCGAACCGATACTGCGTTAGACGGGTGATGATTTGCTGAATATAACATCAGTAGTCCGTTAGCGCAAGTTGTGACTTTATGGGATTTTGTGCGCGCATAACCCGCGCATATCTCATACCCTTGTCAAAAGTTAAGCACTCACGTATACTTACAGGGAACGCGGGGCATCATATAGGCTGTTGAGGCACGGACATGTCAAGGCTAGCAACGTACGCTATAGCACTGTGCGCGGAACGTGGGGACATGCACCAGTGGCCGGTTCCCGCGAAGGGGCTGACCATTGGGCTGGAGCCAGGGTCGGACATCGTGTTGCCGCCTGAAGAGGCCGAGGATTCCAGCGCCAAGATTGAGCACTTGGACGGCCAGTTGGCCATTCGCGAGCTGCGCTCGCATAGCGGCATTCGCGTCAATGGGCACACGGTACCCTATGCCCAGCTTGCCCTGGGCGACAGGATCGAAATCGGGGCCATTCAGCTTCGGGTCGTCGAAGGCGAAGCACGCGCCCCGGAAGCGTCCAAGCCTGCCCAGCCCCAATGCCCCTTGTTTACGCCCGGCATGATCGCCGAAGCCGGTCCCGAGGCCGCGCTGAGAATGCGTGCGGCCAACGCCGTTGCCGCCGCAGC
>CAZLBS010000768.1:0-1736 GCA_964557505.1 uncultured Nitrospiraceae bacterium
CAAACCGAGAGCATAACTGCACCTACGCACAGGGTGCATTGCAGGGAAGACGCGCATCATTCAATCGCCCCTACTGGTATCAGTTCGTCGCCCTCAAAGAACTCTTGCATGAAGTTATAGCGCTCACCGCGTTGCAACATCTGGCCCATAAAGCCGATGGTCGCCGCCAGGCCGCCACTCAGGAAGAAAGGCCGCGATGCAAGCTGATTGGTGAAGTACAAGGCCGGGATGCCGCGCTCCTTCGCAAGCGCACAGAAGGGCGTGGTGCCCAGTACCAGGTCAGGCTGATATTTATCCAGCGCGGCTACGTCATCTTCTAAAGACTTACGATAGACGACCTCTTGCGTGCCCTTGCTGCGTAAGTACATCTCATCCGGCAACACCAACGGGTCCGCAGCTATCGACGTAGACACATACGGCACATCCGCCCCCGCCTCGGCCAACAGCCGCGCATAAGCCAACTCCGTGCCCTCGTAACCCGTCACCAAAATGCGGCCCGCAAGCGGCTGCGCATCCAGGATCGCCTGTGCTTTGGCGCGTTCCTCTTCTGCCACCGCGTTCACAAGCGCCGGGTCCAGCTTTAGCAAACGGCCAACCGACTGAATCCAGGCATAGGACCCCGACGCGCCCACAGGTGCGCCGCCGACAATCGGAATGCTCCACTCGCGGAACAGGTCCATCGTCTTTTTGTAAAAGGGATGCAGGGGGGCCAACGCGCCAGTATGGGCCACGCGCCGCAGGTCCTCCACCGAGCGCCCCGGCAGCGTGATAGTCTGCTCGACGCCCATGCGCCGCAGCAGCCCATCAATCGCCAACGGGTCCGCCGGGAAGATTTCACCAAGCAGCACGACCGTCTTACTATCACGCGGCGCTTTTCTGTCACCGAGCCGCCGCAACAACGCCTCCAGCGCTACATCTTTGGCTTCTGGGTGCGAATGAATCGCATAGGCTGGCACGCGCACCAGAATCACCTCAGCATCGCCGACCTTCTTTGGCAGCATCTCCTCAGGCAATCCGGCTGTCTCCGCGACGCACAACGACACCACCGGGATCACCTCACAGCCCGGTTCCTGCGCCGCGACCTCAATCGCCGCCTTTGTGCTTTCCACAATTGCCCCTTCCATCAATTCTTCTGTGCCCAAATGCGCAGCCAGAATCGACTTGCGAGCGCCGTAGAAGTGCGTCACGAACGTCAGCCCGTACAGGCAACCCGTATCGGTCGCCATCACCGGGTGCATCCCCTCAACACGGGTCAGGATGCGCAACGACCCGAAGGCCGGGCACATCGACTGTGGATGCAGTTGGCAGGGCTTTGCGTTTGCGTCTTGTTTAGCCCCGTCTTGCTTTGCCTCTGGCGTATCGCCAGATTTCGCAGAAGTCATAAATACTCTCTTTAGAATATACGGTGAAGGGGCGAACCAATGAGGTCGCCCTGGTAGGACACTGGTACGGGTTGGCGCAAATACTGTGGCAGCTTGCGGACGCACCGAGGCGCGTCCCTACGAATGATACCCTGTAAGGACGCCGTGCTTGGCGTCCGGGCGGCGTTAGCCGCATTGTGGGTTCATTTCTGCCTTGCTGTACTAGGTATTCGGCGTATCCGACGGGCCGCTGCTGGTCGTATCATCTGTATTTGCATCTGCATCTGCATCAACCGCGTCGAACGGCGTCACATCCTCCTGCGTTGGCGGCACAGCGCCAGCGCTCGGCGGCGGCTCGGGTGGCGTTTCGGGTGG
>CAZLBS010000769.1:0-1733 GCA_964557505.1 uncultured Nitrospiraceae bacterium
CACCGCTCAACTCGCTCGGGCGGTGGTGCACGCGATCGCCCAGGCCCACCGCTTCCAGCGCTTCCGCCGCGCGCGCCAGCCGGTCCTTCCGGCTCACGCCCGCATACAGCAGCGGCAACTCGACATTGTGCAGCGCGGAAGAGCGGGGGAGAAGATTGAAATTCTGGAAGACGAACCCAATCATCTCATTGCGGAGATCGGCGAGGTCCGCCTCGGTCAGATCCGTCACCTCGCGGCCTTCAAGCAGATAGCTCCCTTCGGTCGGGTGCGAAAGGCAACCGAGAATATCCATAAGCGTCGTCTTGCCGGAGCCAGAAGGACCCATCACCGCGACATACTCGCCGCGCCCAATGCCGAAGGAGACGCCGTCGAGCGCTTTCACGACAGCCTCGCCCATCACATAATACTTGCGCAGCGACGCCACGCGAATCAGCGGTTCGCATGAAGCGCGGCCGGTGCCGTTGTCCATGATCGTGTGCCCGGTAGTGCCCAGAATACGCTTGCGTCCGTGAGGCACCGGCCTATTCAGACCACGCGCCCCCGAACCGCGGCTTCATGCTGCCGATAAAGGAAACCGTGTCGACCGGCTCAGGCGGCTCGAACGCGACTCCGAGTTCTTGCAGCAGCGTGCCTTCGAAAAAATAAAGGTCGACGAGGCTTTGCTCGTAGTTTATCTTCGCCTGCGCGAGCGAGGTCTCCGACTGGGTCAAATCTTCCTCCACCTGCAACACCTGAAAGCTCGTGCTCATGCCGAGTTCGTAGCGTTTCTCTTCAGCTAGAAGATTCGTCTCTTGCAGCTTGCGCGCCTGCTCGTTGCTCTCCACCAGAATGCGGCTCGTTTCCACCGCACGCACCGCCGTGCGCACCGTTTGCATGACGTCCGTGCGGGTTTTCTCCAGCTGCAGCTCCGCCTCGCGCGTGCTTTGGCTGGCCCGCGCATATTGCCCGCGCGCCGCCCGGTTGCCAATCGGCACGCTGCCCTGCACCCCAACCGTCCACAAGGTGTCTTGCCGGTCGCGAATGCCGGAGAAAACTTCATTGACGATGGGGCCGCGGCCGCCCCGCGTGTACGTGCCCGAAATATCCACCTGCGGCTGCAGCTCCCGGCCGGCCGCATCAAGGTTGATGGCCGCATTTTCAATGGCGAGTTGCGCCTGACGAATCTCCGGCCGTTGCTCCAGCGCCCGCTCCAGGCTGATGCCCTCATCCACATCGTCTGCCGGCGCACCGGGCGCATTCGTCGGCACGATCAATTCGCGGCTCAGCATGCCGCCCCGGCGCAAATCCAGCAGCGCCTTGAGGCGGTCGGCCGCATCAGCCACGCTCGATCGCGCGGAAATGACGTCGCTCTGCCGCGTCGCCAGGCCTGCTTGCGCCTGCACGACGTCTATCGGCGCCGCGAGGCCAATCTCGAGCCGCCGCTCCGTATTCGTCAATAGCCGCTCCGCATTGTCGAGCGACTTGAACCGAACCTTCAGCACCTCGATGGCGCCAACAAGATCCCAATACGCGCGAATCACTTCGGAAAGCGCCTGCATGGTGGCGAAGCGCACCTGCTCATTGCTCGTCAGGCGGTTGTTCTTGGCTTGACGCACCTGCGCCAAATTCGCCACGCGCCCCCGCCCGCGCAGCAGGGGTTGCGTCACCGTAAAGGTCACCCCGCCCGTGTACTCCTCGATGAACTGATTGAACGTCGATTCTTCATCCGACATTGTGAATGTCACGCCGTATTG
>CAZLBS010000770.1:0-1715 GCA_964557505.1 uncultured Nitrospiraceae bacterium
GTCGGAGCCTTAATGCCCCAGGCGTGCAGCGGCAACCGGGCCGCCGCCTTGAGGTAACATGCCGTCTGCGCACTCGCCATCAGGAGGACCGGCGCCAATGTCCATCAACCGCCGCCAGTTTTTGCATGCGGCCGGCCTTGCCGCAGGGCTTTCGCTGGCCCGGAACACGCATGCCGCCCCAACCGCCCCCGGCCGCAGGCCCAATATCGTGCTCTGCATGGCAGACGACCAGGGATGGGGCGACATGGGGTATAACGGGCATCCGGCGCTCCACACGCCAAACTTCGACGCCATGGCACAGGCTTCGCTCCGCTTCGATCGCTTCTACGCGGCGGCCCCTGTATGCACGCCCACGCGGGGCAGCGTCATGACCGGGCGCCACCCGAACCGCTATGGCTGCTTTCAATGGGGGCACTCATTGCGCCCGCAGGAAATCACACTCGCCGAGGCCCTCAAGCGGGCTGGCTATAGCACCGGACATTTCGGGAAGTGGCATCTGGGCTCGGTGCAGAAGGGAAGCCCGGTCAATCCCGGGGCGAGCGGCTTCGACACCTGGCTCTCGGCGCCCAACTTCTACGACAACGACCCCATCCTCAGCCGCGAAGGGGAGGCGGTAGCCGTCGCGGGGGAAAGCTCGATCGTGGCGGCGGACGCGGCCATCGGCTTCATGCGCGCGCAGGCCGGGCATGAGCAACCCTTCTTCGCCGTGGTGTGGTTCGGGTCTCCGCACAAGCCGCACCAGGCCGCGGCGCAAGACCGTGCGCACTACGCCGATGAGGCCGAAGACCTTCAGCACTTCTACGGCGAAATCACCGGGATGGACCGGGCCGTCGGGAAGCTGCGCAACGCCCTGCGCGACCTTGGCATTCATGAGGACACGCTTTTCTGGTATTGCAGCGACAACGGAGGATTGCGCCATTTCGGCGCGACCGGCGGGCGCGGGCATAAGGGCGATATCTATGAAGGCGGCCTGCGCGTGCCGGCGCTCCTCGAATGGCCCGCGCACATTCCGGAGGCCCGCCAGTCAGATGTGCCCTGCTGTACCTCCGACATTTACCCGACCTTGCTTGCGTTGACCGGCATCACGATAGAAGACCAGCCGCATCTGGACGGCATCAGCCTTGTGCCGCTGCTCAACGGCGCCATGATGGAGCGCCCAAAGCCCATCGGATTCTGGGACTACCCAGCCAAAGGCATTCGCACGCCCAGCGCCGAATGGATGGCGGAACTCCTCGAAGCCCAGCGCAATGGCCGAGCCACAACCGAGGAATCCCGTCTACGCCTCGATGCAGCCGAAATCCGCCAGACCTATCCAGATGACACCTTCCCTGGGCACGCCGCCTGGCTTGACTGGCCCTGGAAATTGCACCGCATCCAAGCACCTGATGACAGCATCACCTTCGAACTGTACAACCTCGCGCACGACCCGAACGAACAGAACGATTTGCTGCCCACCGAAGACCCGCGCGCCACAACCATGCAACATCAATTGGACCGCTGGCTCAAGTCCGTCGTGAACAGCCTGAATGGCCGCGATTATGCGTAGCCGGGGGGCGCTATCCTGAAACGCACCCGCCCGCCCTGGGAGGCGTTCCCGGGGCGGGCGGTTGATGGTGCTTACGCTATGCCGGCGCGGCGGCTTAGTAGCGGTAGGTGTCCGGCTTGTAGGGGCCTTCGGCGGGGACGCCGAGATAGTCGGCCTGCGCTTTGGTCAG
>CAZLBS010000771.1:0-1714 GCA_964557505.1 uncultured Nitrospiraceae bacterium
ATCTGTTTCCGATCGTAAACGAAGGCAACCTGACCGTGACCGCCAGCGCACAAGGCTTCCGGCCGCAGAGCGTGCCGCGCATCCTCAAGCAAGGCGACGTGGGAGCCGCCAGCTTCGTGCTCGAATCCCTTTTCGGAATCGACCGTGGAACGGATTGCTCAGATGGCGAGTGTAATCAGGATATTGATGCGGACGCCGCGATCAATGCCGTCGACGTGCAATTGGTCATTAACGGCACCCTCAACTTAGGGACGCACGGTTTCAACGCAGACGTAAACCGTGATGGCAGGCGGGATGCCATCGATGTGCAACTCGTGATCAACGCGGCGCTGGGGCTCGCGCGCTAGCTGGGCGGGGACGGTTGACAAATCACCTATGCCGCGCCAAGACTAGCGGCTATGAGCGATGTCATTGCCGATATGGCCGCGTCTCTTGCGCCGGAGTTGGTTGGCCTGCGCCATGAGCTGCATCAGCATCCCGAGATTCGTTTCGAAGAGCAGTGGACGTCGAACCGGCTGGCCCGGTTTTTAGAAGACGCGGGCATACCGTTTGAGCGGGGCTATGCGAAGGGCACGGGGATCATCGCGGAATTCGGGCGTGATAATGGACCGATGGCCGCGCTTCGGACCGACATCGACGCGCTCGAAATCCACGAAGAAACCGGCCTGCCCTACGCGAGCACGATTCCAAACCGCATGCATGCCTGCGGACATGACGGACACATGGCGGTCATCTCGGGGGCGGCGAAGCTGCTCAAGGCGATGGAGCCGCGCTTGCCCGGGCGCGTGCGCATCATCTATCAGCCCGCCGAAGAAATCGCGGCGGGCGGATCCTACATGGTCGAAGAAGGGGCTATGGAAGGCGTCGGCGCCGTGTTCGGCCTGCATGGCTGGCCCACGTTGCCCCTCGGGCACATCGGCGTGAAGCCTGGTCCCATGATGGCCAGCGCGAATGACTTCAAGATTGTGGTGCGTGGGCAAGGCTGCCACGCCGCCATGCCGCATACGGGCGTCGACCCCATCTACATCGCCGCTGAAATCACCACGGCGCTGCAAGGCTTGGTCACCCGGCAAATCGCCCCGACCGAGCCGGCCATCATTTCGATCGGGGAAATCAAGGCGGGCAGCACGAGCAACATCATCCCCGAGTCGGCCATGTTGCAAGGTACCTTTCGAAGCTTCAATGAGGCGACGGACGCGGCGCTCCGTGAAGGCGTCGTCCGGGTCGCGCAGTCCATCGCACAGGCGCACCGGGCCGAGGCTGAACTCACGTTCAACGAACGCGCCTATCCGCCGACGGTAAACGACCCAGCTATGACCGCCCTCATTCGCGGCGTCGCAGCGGAAACCTTCGGCGAAGACAAGGTGCTTGATGTCGAGCAGCCCACTATGGGCGCCGAGGATTTTAGCTTCTACCTGCGCGAAGCCCCAGGGGCCTATGTCTGGCTCGGCGTCAATCCAAATTCCGCAACGCCCTACCCCGCCCTGCACAACCCCCGCTACGACTTCACCGACGGCGCCATTCCCATCGGCATGGAACTCATGGCCAAAACGGCCCTGCGGTTCTTGCAAGGTGCGCAGGCATAGAGGCTCTTGGGCCTCTACCACACCCGCCATCTTCTTGCCCGGCATTGACAATCCCATCCCTTTGGGCTATACCACAAGGGTAGCGAGCTAGGCGTTCGCACAGAAAAGCATGACGTTAGCCAGAGTTG
>CAZLBS010000772.1:0-1700 GCA_964557505.1 uncultured Nitrospiraceae bacterium
GTTCCGACCATGGAACAGGCTCGCCAGCCGATGGGCCTTCACAAGCGCGACCATATCGAAGCCATGGCGCAGATGCCTGCCATAGCGGCGGCCTGGACCGAGCGGCATGGCGCACCGCCTTCCGACGCCGACATCGATGCGATGTTTGATGAATTCATCCCAATGCAGATGGAGGCCATCAAGCGGCACGCCGATGTCATACCGGGGGCTGTAAGCACGGCCAAGGCGCTGCGCGAACGCGGGATGAAGCTCGCGGGCACGACCGGCTATAACCGAGCCATGATGACGTTGTGCATGGAGTACGCGGCGGCCGCGGGCTACGAGCCAGATGCCAGCGTGTGCGCGGAAGAAGTCCCGGCAGGCCGCCCCGCGCCGTGGATGGCCCTGCGCGCCGCCGAACTGCTCGGCGTCTATCCGCTCCAAGCCTACGTCAAGATCGGCGATACCCCGGCGGACATCGGCGAAGGCCTGAACGCAGGCATGTGGACCGTTGGCGTCGTGCGCCACGGCAACGAAGTAGGACTGAGTCAAGCGGAATTGGACAACCTCGGCGAACACATGCGTCAGCGCCTCTTCTCGAACGCCGAGAACAAGCTTCGCATGTCGGGAGCGCACTACATTGCGCAGACCGTGGCCGATGTGCCCGCCATCGCCGACGACATCAATGCGCGTCTCGCAAGGGGGGAGCAGCCCTGACCCAGCGTCCGCCCCGCATCTGCTGGAAACGCTACGCCGCCATCTATGCCGTGAGCGGCGCGGCCCTGCTGGCCGTCAATCTCTTCGGCCGCTTTCCTCATGCAGTCAATCAGTACTACACCGAGGGCTTCGGCCAATACATCCCCATCGTGCTGAGCCGCCTCACGGCGCCTCTCCCGTCATCCGCCGGCGAATGGATTCTCTTGGGGCTTGTCCTCTGGCTGGTGCTGGGCATCGTGATGCTTGTGGTGCGCCTATTCACCGCACGCCGGCATTGGCCGCTCTACTTTCTTCGGACCCTCATGCGCGGGGCAGCGGTTACGCTCACCCTCGCCGCCCTGTTCTATTGGCTGTGGGGTTTGAATTACCTCCGCCCCACGTTCTTCGAGCGGCGCGGTTGGGAGCGCGTCGCCGCGGCCCAGGGCCCTGTGGAATTCGCCGAAGAGGCGAAAGCGAATCCCGCTTTGGCCGAAGAACTTATTGCGCTGTGCGAAGAGCTCATTGAAGCGGCCAACTGGGAGTACCTCGCGTTCGCCGGCACGGACGACCTCGGCGTCCCCAGCGAGCCAGCCCTTTCCATCGGAGAGATGGATGTGTTGCTGGACATCGCCCTCGAAGAGACCGCAACCCGCTTGAATCTGCCGCCCTCGTTTCGAGGCCTGCGTGGACCGGTAAAGCCTTGGGCGGGCTCCTGGGTGTTCACCAAACTCGGCATCACAGGCATGTACTTCCCCTTTACGGCTGAAGCGCAGGTCAACGTCATGGCGCCATGGACCGGCATCCCCCACACGATCGCCCACGAAAAGGCCCATCAACGATGCATTACGACGGAAGCCGCGGCGAATTTCCTGGGCTTTGTTGCCTGCATGGCGAGCGATGATCCGTATATTCGGTATAGCGGCTTGCTCTTCGCCCAGAGCCGCTTGTTGACCTTGTTGGTCTTGCACGATTACGACCTGACCAAACAGCTGGTCTGCATGCGCTTGCCCGGCGTGCAGCGCGAC
>CAZLBS010000773.1:0-1691 GCA_964557505.1 uncultured Nitrospiraceae bacterium
GGACCGCGTCATGATGGGTCCGGAGCGCCGCAGCATGGTGCTCAACCCGGAGGACAAGAAGAAGACGGCCATACACGAGGCGGGCCACGCCCTGATAGGGATGCTGCTGCCGGACGCCGACCCTGTGCATAAGGCGACCATCGTTCCCCGCGGCCCGTCGCTCGGCTTGACCAGCTTTCTGCCAGAAGAAGACCGGACAAACCTCAGCCGGAAGTACTGCTTGGCCACCATGCGCGTGATGATGGGCGGACGTGCGGCGGAAGAAATCTGCTACGACGAATTCACCTCGGGCGCCAGCAACGACCTCGAGCGGTCGACTAAGCTGGCTCACAGCATGGTCTGCGAGTGGGGCATGAGCGACCTTGGCCCCATCTCTTTCGGCCGCTCGGGCGAAGTTTTCCTCGGGCGCGACTTCGCTAAGGAGCGCGATTACTCCGACGAGACGGCGTCCGCCATCGACAAGATGATTCACAAGCTCGTCGACGATTCCTACAGCGATGCCAAAAAGCTGCTGGAGGAAAACAAAGACGTGCTGATCGCCCTGGGCGAGGCGCTCTTCGAGAAGGAAGTGCTCGACGCCCACGAGATTCGCGAAATCGTTGAGCGCGTGGGCGGCAAGGACTTGCTGCCGAAGCGCCCGGAGCGCCCCAAGGCAGAGCCCGCGCGGCGGCCCAAGCAGGAGGCCAAGCCCGAACCTGCGGCCAAAGGCGAGGAAGACGAGGCCGGCGACATGCCGCCAGGGCCCATCATTCCTGACACGGCGTAGCGCAAGCGAATCCGAGACACGCAAGACGGCGCGAGAGCATAACGTTCTCGCGCCGCTTTCTTTACTTGCACTTCTTAGGGGCGCGACCGCATGACTTCCGGCGAATTGGATGCCTATCGGCAACAGCTTAAGCAACGTGCCCAGCACGTTTCTGAGCAACTGACCGCGGTCGGCAAATGGTGCGAACCCGTGGCTCCGAATGAAGCCGTGGGCCGGCTGTCCCGGCAAGATGCCATCCAAGACCAACAGATGGCCCTCGCCCAGCGCAAGGAACTGCAGCTCCAGCAGACCCGGATCAAAACGGCGCTGCAGCGCGTTGATGCGGGCACGTTCGGCCTATGCGTCATGTGCAAGCAGCCCATCGATCCCCGCCGGCTGGAACTCATGCCCGAGTCGCCGTTGTGCGTACCCTGTCTTGAAAAGCGTAACCAATCGAAACGGTAGCTGTTATGTGCGCACGGGTCCGTTGCCCTCGCAGCATGTCAACCGCAGGGGCGGCAATGTCCGGCATGGAACATGCGTATCTCAGGGCTTTGGCCTAGGCCTGTTGCCGTATGGGACACTATCAGGATGCCCAATAAATCCGAAGAATACCTTGAGGACAGCGAGCTTTCGCGGCGCACGGCGCGTCTACGCCGCTTGGCGCAGCTATTGGACAGCGAGTTCCGCATTCCTGGGACAAATTTCCGGATGGGCCTCGACCCCATCATCGGCCTGATTCCGGGAATCGGCGATTCCGCGACCTTCGTCTTGTCAGTCTATCTGGCGCTGGAAGCGTTTCGCTTAGGGGCGCGGAAGCGCACGTTGGCCGTAATGGTATGGAATGGCCTCTTGGATAGCCTCATTGGCAGCGTGCCGCTCGTTGGCGATGTCTTTGACATTTTCTTCAAGAGTCATCAGCGGAACGTGCACGTGTTGCTGCGCG
>CAZLBS010000774.1:0-1691 GCA_964557505.1 uncultured Nitrospiraceae bacterium
CGGCATCCATATCGCCGAACTCCTCGCCGAGAATCTCGCCAACCGCTAGCGCTTGACCGTCCCCCTTTGGTCCACCTGACCTGAACGGCAGCAACCTTTCACAGATACCATCTTCGCAGATTTCGCACTCTTTCTGAACAATTCATGAAATAACCTTGAAAATGCCGTTTTTGCATAAAAATCGGATTGCTAAATACAAGAATAACTGCTAATTTTCTATTAGCGATGGGAGTGCCGTTAGCAGTCTGGAGCAGCGCACTCATCAGAAAGGTCGATGTTGAAACAACCCCGTCAACGCTATGTGAAGCAAACCGCCCTCCGCTACGGCATCGTCGCGGCGATATCGTGGACGCTTGTCGTGGGGGCGTCCTTGGGTTGGAATGCCTACTCGGAATACGAGCAGATGGAACAGGTGGCCCAGCACCGCGCCATCGCCAATTTCGAAAACGACATGTCTTATCGCTACTGGGCGGCTATGCACGGAGGCGTGTACGTGCCCGTAACGGAGAAGACCCCGGCGAATCCGTATCTCGACCACGTTGAAGAGCGCGATTTTAGAAGCCCTGGCGGGCGCGACCTCACCCTGATGAATCCCGCCTATATGACCCGGCAGGTCCATGAAATTGCTGCCGACAAGTTCGACCGGCACGCGCACATCACGAGCCTCAGCCCCGTGAATCCGGGCAACGCGCCCGATGCATGGGAGCAGAAAGCCCTCGAGCGGCTTGAAGCGCTATGCGAGACAGACGTGGCGGAAAGCGTTCCATTCCGGGGCGAAGAGCACATGCGCTTCATGCGGCCGCTGTATGTCGACCAGTCGTGCATGACCTGCCATGCCAGGAATGGCTACAACGAAGGCGATTTGCGGGGCGGCATCAGCGTGTCTGTGCCCATGGCTCCCTACCGGGACATGGCAGCCGAGGCCACGCGGAAAAACGCCGCGGGCCATGGCATCATCTGGCTTGCGGGCCTCCTCGGGATTGTCGGGGCGACGCGCCACGCCTTGAAAGTCACGCATCAGCACCTTTCCGCCGAGCGCGCCGTGCGCAGTCAACTCGCGTTTACCCGGTCACTGCTGGATGCTGTGCCATGCCCTGTCTACTACAAGGACAGCCAGGGCCGCTATACGGGATGCAATGCGGCCCTCGAGGAATTTCTTGGCCTGCCGGCCGAGAATTTTATCGGCAAGACGGTGTCCGAGGCATGGCCCGAGGAACTTGGCCGCGAATATGCCGCTGACGATGCGCGTCTCTTGTCGGCCGAGGAGAGCGGGGCGGGCCGCATCCATACCTTCGAGGGCACCATGGTCAACGCCGCCGGCGAGCCCCGGGAGGTAATCTTCCACAAGGCCATCTATCGCGACGCGGATGGCGATTTCGGGGGAATCGTGGGGGCGGTTATGGATGTGACGGACAACCGCCGCATTCAGCATCGGCTGGCCTCGCAACTGTCCATCCTTGACACGATGATGGCCGCCTTGCCGAGCCCGGTATTCATCAAGAATGTCGACAGCGTTTACCTGGGCTGCAACGAAGCCTACTGTGAATTCGTCGGCCGGACGCGGGAAGACATTATCGGGGCTGAAACAAGCGACATCTGGCCAGCAGGGGAAGCCCACGTCCACCTCCAGAAGGACCGGGAGGCGCTCAGCACAGGCGAGGACGTGCACTACGAACTGAACACCTCGCTGC
>CAZLBS010000775.1:0-1690 GCA_964557505.1 uncultured Nitrospiraceae bacterium
CGCTGCTCCTCCCGCGAAGGCGCCCACGCCTCCGTCACCGGCAGAACCGGCGCCCGCCCAGGAAAGCAGACGTCCGGTCCAGCGGCAGCCTGCTGCCGGAGCGCCGCCCAGGCCGTCCAGCCGCGGCATGGATTACCGGGTCTACGAACACCTTACGCGCGAAGCCGCCGAAGCCGCCGTGCAAGCAAGCGTGGTGCTGAGCGGGGTCACGAAGAAGACGCCCCGTGAATTGCGGCAAATCTACGAGAAGCTTGACAAGCGCAGCACGGAGGGCCGGCTGCAAAGCTTTATTCTCAAGAATCCGGAAGCGACCGCTGCTGCCTTGAGCGCAGACACGAAACGTACCCTCTCGACCGTGCTGCAAGTGCTCGAGGAGAGCAACATGGCTCACTTGGCATCACTCAAGAATCTGCTGATTACCGACATGCCGGCTGCCTCGAGCACGGGGGCTTATGGCGAGTTGTACGAAACCATCACGCAACTCGTATGTGCTTCGTATCATTTCCTGACCAGTTGCGCTACGAAAGAGCGCGGCGCAAACCTCACGCAGGAAGACCTCGGCAACATTCTTCACGAGAAGTCGCGTCAGTTTACGGACATTCTGTGCACCGTCCTTGAGGGCGGTTACGAAGACGAGGAAGAAACGCTGCACCGTGAAGAGTCTACCGGCCCGGCCATTACGGAGGAGTCGATGGATGAATACCGCCTGAGCCGCCGCCGCCGCGTCATCTAGGGCCGATAGCGGGGCTAGGCAAGGGCGAGCAAATCCAACGGGTGCAGCACGGGCATCTGGGTTCCTTCCATCAGGTGCATGCGGCATACGCTCGATTCGGTGACGATCGCGTCCACGCCGCTCGATTGAAACGCCTCGAATAGCGGTTCGCCGACTGCGTCTGCGAGGTCAACTCCCTAAGGGCCAGCCTTGAGGCCGAAGGTGCCGCCCATGCCGCAGCAGGTGCCGGTCTCGATGAGTTCGATCGCGCCGGAATGCCGCCGCACCCATTCCATGGCGGCTTGCCCCATGCCCAGGGGGCGCTGATGACACGAGCAGTGAAAGCCAAAACGCTTCCCCTCGAGTTCACTCGTGCCAAATGACTCGTGCGCCAGCAAATAATCAAACAACTCGTAGGTGTGATCGGCCACCGCCTGCGCATCCGCCAGCATTGCGCGCTCGGCCTCGTGGGGACTCGTCTTGAGCAGCTTCGGCCAGGCGATACGCAGGCAATAGGCAGCCGTCGGTTCAACGGCGATGATCTCTGTACCGGCCATTGCGAGGGGCGCAAAGAGGCGGACGTTCGCGGCCGCGGCCTGGCGGGCCTTGCTGAGATCGCCATAGCCAATGTAGGGATAGCCGCATGCGGTCTGCTCCGGAGGAACGCGCACCTGACAGCCCATGGCTTCCAGCCGTTCCACCAGCGCCCAACTCAATTCCGGACGATTGTAATTCGCATAGATGTCGGCAAAGAGCGCAACGGAGCGGCCGCCGGAAGCCGCGCGGTTCCCATTGCGGCGGTTATAGCTTTTCACGAACGGCCGCCGTGAGAAGGGCGGCAGTTTACGCTTGGCGCTGATGCCTTGCGTCTTTTCCATAAGCCAGCGAAACGCGGGATTGCCGAGCACCCAGTTGCTCGCCGGCGCAAAGCGAGACCCCATCTCCGCCATCCGTTCCGCATCCATCAAGACTTGGTTG
>CAZLBS010000776.1:0-1681 GCA_964557505.1 uncultured Nitrospiraceae bacterium
CCAACAAGCGTCGCTACATCGTTCAGGTCTGCGGCGATTCCCTGTATGCCTGCCGGCAACTGCGATGGGTCTCGCCGAAGGCCGTAGACGGCGTGCCCAGCTTCCGAAAGGCGTTCGCCTAGCGCCGTGCCGACGTATCCGCAACCTGCAATTAGAATCCGTGCCATGACGTCCTGTTGAGCCGTTGGAGCGGGGGCTTCCTTCGGAATCACCCGCTCGTTTAGTTTATTGCACCCGGGTGCTGCGCTATACTTCGCCTTTAATCCGAGGGCTGCGTTGCCGCAGATAACGTCCGGGGAGTCTGTCACAATCATGAACGAGACCGCGACCCAAACACGAGTCCACAATTTCAGCGCGGGGCCGGCGGCATTGCCTCTGCCCGTGCTCGAGCGGGCGCAGCGCGAACTGCTGTCGTATCCCGGGGCCGGCGCGTCCGTTATGGAAATCAGCCACCGCTCAAAGGCTTTCGAAGAAGTTCATCAAGCTGCCAAAACGAACATCAAGGCCTTGCTGAATGTGCCTGATTCGCATGAGATTCTGTTCTTGCAAGGCGGCGCCACGCTCCAATTCGCCATGGTGGCCATGAACTTCTTGCAAGGCACGGACAAAACCGCGGAATACCTCATCACCGGCTCATGGGGCGCGAAGGCGATCAAGGAAGCCGACAAGCTCGGCGCCACGAAGACGCTGTTCACAGACAAGGAAAACAACTTCAAGCGCGTGCCCGGGCCGGGCGACTACACCATGAGCCCAGACGCGGCATACCTGCACTTCACCTCCAATGAGACCATTCAGGGGGTCGAGTTCGATGTGGAACCGGAGACCGCCGGCGTGCCGCTCGTGTGCGACGCCAGCTCTAACTTTCTCTCGAAGCCCATCGCGATCGAAAAGTACGGCCTGCTGTATGCCGGGGCCCAGAAAAATGTTGGTCCCTCCGGCGTGACGATCGTCATCATCCACAAAGACCTGCTCGAGCGAGTGCCGGATGGCTTGCCCATGCTTCTGGACTACAAGGTCATGGCTGAGGGCGACTCGCTTGTCAATACGCCGCCGTGCTTTGGCATCTATATGGTCATGCTGACGACTCAGTGGCTGCGCGACGACATCGGCGGGCTGGAGGCCATTCACGGCATCAATCAGCGCAAGGCCAACATCCTCTACGAAACGATCGACAACAGCGGCGGCTTCTACCGCGGGCATGCGGACGTCTCGAGCCGCTCGCTTATGAACGTGACGTGGACGCTGGAAACGCCCGAGCTGGATGCCGAGTTCATCGGCGAGGCCAAGGAGCATGGCCTGGATGCGCTCAAAGGGCACCGCTCGGTCGGCGGCTTGCGCGCCTCGATTTACAATGCCGTTGCCGAAGAAAGCGTGCGGGCGCTTGCCGCCTTCATGAACGATTTCCGCGCACGCAAAGGCTAGCGGACGCTTTCCACCCATGAGCGATATGGACGCACAACGCGTCGCCCTGGTGACCGGCGGTAGCCGTGGCATTGGTTTGGCTTGCGCTTTAAAGCTAGCTCAAAATGGTGCTGAAGTTTGGATTGCTGCCCGTCAAGCGGAAGGTTTAGAACGAGCGCGTCTAAAAGCGCAGGCAAAAAATCTCAAGGCCACCGGCGTTTTTGCCTATAACCATAACATCAATACCAGCGAAAATCGGTATTCCGAAATTTGCGACACC
>CAZLBS010000777.1:0-1676 GCA_964557505.1 uncultured Nitrospiraceae bacterium
GGTTGTAGTTCTGGTGCCATGGATTCTGCTGGACGGCGCCGCCGCCCATCTTCTGCATGGCGAACTGGATGTTGACGGGCTTGAGGTACGCGTCCTTAATGCCATAGTCGTCGGCGAGCACGATGAGTTCGACCGAGTAGGCCGGAAAACTCACCGTGTATTGGGTCGTCTGGGTAACGAGCTTTTGGCCGTTCGGCCCGATGGCCGTGCTGACCTGACCGGTCTGCTGGATGGGCGCGGTGGAGATGTCGAGGCCGCTCTTGGTGAAGTACGCCACCGTGGGCATGCCATACCAAGCCGGGCCCTCCCAGCGAATGCCCTGCTGGATGTAGGCCCCCAACGCTGGATCGACGGTATAGTCCATGACCGTGTAAAAATAGTACTTCTGCTGCTGATTGCCGAAGCCCGAGAATTGCAGATTCTGCGAGTTGCTCTTGAAGCCATTCGTAAAGGTGATGGTGCCCGCGAAGGCCATCGTCGAGGTGAGTACGAGCGCCGCTGCCAGGGCGGTTTTGAAGAGTGGGTTCGTATACATGGCGGTTCTCCCCGTTCCATTCGGTGTGTCGCCGTGGCCACGCCCTATGCGTGGTTGATTGCACTACCGCTTAGAACATGCCGCTTGTACTCAGAAGCGCTAAGTCCTGCTTCGGAATTGGTTTACCCAAAGTGCCCGGCCACCCGCCCTCAACGAAAAGCAGGCGAACGATCCAGTTCGTGGATCGTTCGCCTGTGTGGAATCCAATGCTTGCGGTGTTGAACGGCTAAGCGAGTACCTCGTCGAGCGTACCGTTGCTATCGCCGAAGGCTTCCACCTCGACGCCCATGGTGTTGAGCATGGTGGCGTAAAGGTTGCAGAGGGGCGTGTTCTTTGGCTTGCGGATGTGCATGCCCGATTTCCAAGCGCCGCCCGCGTTGCCCGCGACAACGATAGGCAGGTTGTTCGGATCGTGCCGGTTGCCATCGGACATGCTCGAACCAAACAGGATCATCGAATTGTCGAGAAGCGTGCCTTCCCCCTCGGGGATCGCGCGCATTTTGTCGAGCATGTAGGCGAACTGCTCCGAGTGCCACTTCGTAATCCGGCGGTATTGCTCGATCTTTTCTTTCTTGTTCTCGTGGTGGGACATGTCGTGATGGCCGCCATTGACCCCGTTGAGGAAAGAGAAGTTCCGGCCGGAGACGTCATTGGCGAACATGAACGAGAGGACCCGCGTCGAGTCCGTCTGGAAGGCCAGCACCATGAGGTCCATCATGATCTCAATGTGCTCCCGGAAATCGCCGGGAATGTCCGGATCGGGCGGGGTGAGCATCTCAGGATCGGTATCCGGCTTCCACGCGCGCGGGTCGGGTTTCATAGCGAATTCGATGCGCTTCTCGACCGCGCGGACCGATTCGAGGTATTCGTCGAGCTTGACCTGGTCGTCGCGGCCGAGGCGGCGGCGCAGGCTATGTGCGTCTTCGAGGGCCAGGTCGAGCAGGCTGCGGCGGTCCGCATAGCGCTGTGCGGCGGCCTCCCTCCCATGCGCATCCTTCTGACCGAACAAGCGCTCGTAGACGAAGCGCGGATTGCGCTCTTTCGCCACGGGCTGGCTGGCGCTGCGCCAGGAGATGTAGCTGCCGTACAGCCGCGTATAGCCTACGTTGCTGTCGATGCCCGAGATGACCGGGTCGATGCC
>CAZLBS010000778.1:0-1670 GCA_964557505.1 uncultured Nitrospiraceae bacterium
ACCTGAACCTAGGCGGCGCGCTCGACCAAGAGACCGTGGAAGAAGCCGGGCTCGATGTGCCCGAAACGAGCGAGCCGCCCGCCGATGCGTCCGAAGAGCCCGCGGACGCGGAGGAAGCCCCGGCGGAGATGGAGACGGAAGCCGCCGATGCCCCCGCTGAGACGCTGCCGGAAGCGCCCGAGCTGCAGCCGATTACGATTGACGGCTTGCCTGCCGCCGAGCCGGCTGAGGAAGCGCCCTCTGAAGAAGAGACTGCTGACGAGGAGGAGCCGGAGAATAGCAGCGAGGATGACGCCGCGGGGGAAGCAGAGCCGGCTGGGCAGCCCAGCTAAAGCCGCGCCCGCGCGCAAGGACCCTACGGCCATTCAAGCCCTTGCGGCTTGGATGGCCTTTTCATTTGGAAACTTGCCGCGCTTGATGCGCGTGCCAAGGCCGGCGAAAGCTTGCTAGGCTAGGCCCTTTCGCCACAACAAAACGGGGAGACATTGGTTATGCAATACCGCAATCTTGGCAACTCGGACTTGAATGCCTCGGTGATTGGGCTTGGCTGCTGGGTGATGGGCGGCTGGATGTGGGGCGGCGCCGAAGAAGAGGACGCGATCAAGGCGGTCCATGCCGCGCTCGACAATGGCATCAATCTTATCGATACCGCGCCGATTTATGGCTTTGGCCGTTCGGAAGAAATCGTCGGCAAAGCCCTGAAAGGCCGGCGCGGCGAGGCCATTCTTGCAACGAAATGCGGCATGGTGTGGGACACGGACAAGGGCGACCTGGCCTTTCACTCGGACAGCAATTGGATCAATGAAAACGGCAGCGTCAAGGTGATGAAGTACAACGGGCCGGATGCGATTCGGCGCGAGATCGAAGCGAGCCTCACGCGCTTGGACACCGATTACATCGACCTCTACCAGACGCATTGGCAAGAGAGCACGACGCCCATTGAAGACACGATGGCCTGCCTGCTGCAGCTCAAAGACGAGGGCAAGATTCGCGCGATTGGCCCGTGCAACATCAACGCAGAGCAGATTGCCGCGTATCATGCTTGCGGCGAGGTGGTGTCGGCGCAGCAGAAATACAGCATGCTCGACCGCAAACTCGAGGATGACGCGCTGCCCTTCTGCCGCGAACACAACATCAGCATCCTTGCGTATTCGCCGATGGAGCTTGGCTTGCTGACGGGCAAGGTGACCCCGGAGCGGGAGTTTCCCGAAGGCGACCTGCGGCGCACCAACCGGCGGTTCACGCGGGAAAACCGGGAACTGGTGATGCAACTGCTGGAAGACTTCAAGCCGGTCGCCGAGAAGCATGCCTGCACCCTGGCGCAATTGACGTTGGCGTGGAGCGTCGCGCAACCGGGCATCACTCATGCGCTGGCGGGAGCCCGCAATGCGCAGCAGGCCAGCGAGAATGCCGTTGCAGGGGGCATCCAATTGAGCAGCGATGATCTCGCGGCCATGAGCGCAGCGCTCGAGCAGTACTATGGGGCGGGGGTGTAGGCACGAAACCGGGGCCATTTGGCACGGGTCGCATCGGCACTCATTCATGATCCCACATACGCAAGGAGCGCCCACGGGATGAAACCAATCGAAGACCATATGTCGTTCTATGAGGCATATCACAAGCATCCGCTCAATAAGGCGACGCACTTCATCGGCATTCCGCTGATTATT
>CAZLBS010000779.1:0-1670 GCA_964557505.1 uncultured Nitrospiraceae bacterium
GCATGGTGAACACGAACGCCTGAATCGTGCCCACGAAGAAGATAAAGAACAAATCGAGCCCAATCGGGAAGAAGAAATTGTAGGTCAGGCTCGACACAACGATGATGATGATCGCACCACCGAGAATATTGCCGAAAAGACGGAAGGAGATGGAGATGATCTTGGCCAGCTCGCCGATGACGTTCAGGGGAAAGAAGAAGATGGCCGAGGCCTTGCCGGCCACCCAGGCAAATCCCGTCGCATCTTCCTGCAACCACAGGGGCCCGAGCAGTTCCTCGAAATACCCCCCGATGCCCTTGGCCCGCACGCCGCAGTAGGTCGCGATGACCATGCCCATGATGCCGAGCGAAAGGGTGGTGTTGATGTCGGCCGTCGGCTCCTCGAAGTAGTGCGTCGGCAGATAGCCAATGAAATTGCACAACAGCAGGAACACGAACATGCTCGCGATAAGCGGGAAAAAGGCGCGGTTTTGCTGCTTGTCCGGCAACTCCAGCGAGGCCGACACGAGGTCATCGAAGCCTCCGAGTACCGTCTCCACCAACATCTGGCCCCGCCCGGGAATGCGCTTGCGCTCGCGCGTGGCATACCACATCAAGAACCACAGCAGCACCATTACCACCACGGTGTTCAGCACGGTGTATACATTGATGCCGCCAAACGGGATCTCAATGTCCGTCCCCGGGATGAACATGAGGATGGTGCGCTCCCCGATCCGTTCCATGCGATGTCTATTCCTTTTTGCCGGCGCCTGGCGACCCCTTGAGGTCCAGGCCCGTCATGCCCAGGAAGGCTACGGCCCCGTTGATGATGAACAGCCCGGCGATTGCCCCGTACAATCCGTGCAGCGTCTGTGGGTCAAGGTAGTACGCCCGCACGCCAATTATCGTGAAAATCACCATTTGGATGGCAGTCCACGTATAGGAGGCGGATCGTAGCGCATTGTTGGAGCGCTGTGCAACTCGCTCGAAGCGCCGCGACTTCATCCAGAACGTGATGATGCCTGCCAGGGCCATCATGAGCAGCCCGAAGGCCGCGTCGCGGCCGCCAAGCCCATAGGCTGCCGCCGCCGCTCCCGCCGTCAGCACGTGGGAAAGCTGCACGGTCATCACGCGAAAACGATGCAACACGTCCACGCTGATGGCCTCTCTCCCTGCCGTTGGCACGGCCTTCCGCGCCGCCATGATTGCCCGGTTGTCCCGAGGCCGCGTTCGCGCGATGCGTTTCCTCCGCGTTCGCGCATTGCGTTCCGTGCATGTTCCACTGAGCACACGCGGCCAAGCGAAGCATATAGCTTAGCACACGTTACAAGGAGCGTGTCAATCCGGGCTACCGGGAGGGCCGGCGGTGTGCCTCGTACACGTAGTCGGGCACGGCCTCGCGAATGTCCACGAGCCGGTCGAGAAACAAGCGGATTTCAACGGGCTTGAGGCGTTTCGTCTCGCCGAGGAGGATGACGCCATTCTCGAATTCCAGCGTGGTGCCGCGCTGGGCCATCAGCATATCCATGAAGCGGCTGTGGCAGATGTCGTACGCGAATTTCTTGTCGGGGCAGGTCACGACGTAGGCCCTCGAAAACTCCACGGACTCGAAATCGATGTCGTCGAAGCCGAGGGCCTGGCCGAGCTTGTTGAACACGCCCTCCGGGTAAATGCGCAGTTCCGGCGCATTCA
>CAZLBS010000780.1:0-1665 GCA_964557505.1 uncultured Nitrospiraceae bacterium
TCGCGAATCATGCGCGGAAGGTCGCGGTTGGTCGCCGCTACGATGAGCACGTCGACGGTCTCACGTGGCGTATCTGCCCCCACGGGGACCACCTTGCCATCTTCGATCACCCGCAACAGCTTGGCCTGTACCTCGAGAGGGAGTTCGCCAAGTTCATCCAGAAAGAGCATGCCGCCGTCCGCCGCGCTAAACTTCCCCTTGCGGTCCTGCGTGGCCCCCGTGAAGGCGCCCTTCAAATGGCCGAACAAATCGCTGTTGGCCAAGCCGGCATTGCCTGCATAGTCGGCGCAATTGACGGCGACGAGATTTGCGCCCGAGCGGCTGCTGCGCTCCCACAGGAGATGGGCCGCGAGTTCCTTGCCCGTGCCGCTTTCCCCTGTGATGAGCACGTGCCGCCCGGCATCGGCGCAGCGCCGGATCCGTTCGCGCAGGGCCCTGACCGCGTGCGTCCGCCCGTGGATAAGGTATTGATGGCCCGTGCGCCGGAATGCCTCGACCATCCTGGCCTCGTGGGCCGCCGGCGGCTCATGCCGGGCGAGCGTCCGGATCGCCTCGAGATACGGCCCCCCATCTTGGAATTTGAAATACTGCGCCAGCGAGGCATCCACGAAATCGCTCCAGAAGGCATAGCGCGAACCAGCGCGGGGCCGGCCCTTCCCCCGGGGGATGTTCGTGTCGTGCTGCGCCAGCGTGACGAGAAACTCCACGGCGGAATTGGCAGCCTCTGACGGGAGGGCGCGCGCCACAGCGGCGGTGTTCGTGCCCACCTGTTGGAAATGAACGGTGCAGATTGCATCCAAGCGATGGCGCAGCCCATCCAAGTAGCCGCGTCCGCAGTGCCAATGCAGACGGCAGCCACCGGCGGCGAGGGCGGCGGCTGCTTCAGCGGCCGCCTCCCAAGGGCAGTCAATGCCCACGCCAAGCACGTGGATTGATGCCGGCATACGCGCTTTCGCCTCCAAAAGCGTGTCGGCTATCCGCCGCGCGCTGGCCACCATCACAACCGCATCCGGTATGGCCAGCAGCCCAACCGCCGCAGCACACGCCCCATCCAGCCCGTTGTACGTCAGCAACACCGTGCCTTCCGTGCCCGCCATGTTCTCGCCTCCTTCACCGGCATGATTCAATAATTGATGCTACATACTCAATAATTGAAGCTAACTTTCGCAAACATCGCCCCATACTCTCTTTAAGTCGTACTTTATCAACCGTTTAAACAAACCCCGTTTCTTGGCACTTCGACTGCGTATGCGATGTGCACAGGGTTGAAACATGAGGGCATGAAGCGAAAGGGACGGCGCAATGGCGATTACAGGCGAACGATTCCTCCTGGTGAGCAAGGCTCGAGGCATTGAAGTAACGGCGCATGCACTTGAGCGGCTGTCATCATACGCCGGCTTCGATTGCACCGCGGCCACGGCGCGCGCGCTGTTTCGCGGCGGACGGCATTTGCGCATCGAGGATATGCACCTGCTGGGCTATCGGCCCAATTACCGTGGGCGCCTCCAGCATGGACAAAAGTCTTGGTATTTCCGCTTTGCCTTGTTCGGAGAGGAACTCATCGCGGTTCTTGCGGAAGGCACGTTTCCAAACACCTACACCTGGGTAACTACCTACGCGCCGAACCGGCAGACGCATGCCCTGCGGCAAGCGTCCGGCGAGGCG
>CAZLBS010000781.1:0-1655 GCA_964557505.1 uncultured Nitrospiraceae bacterium
AGTTCCTGCAGGCCCTTTGTGTAGCGCTCGAGGGATTGCGACATGCGGTGCTGCTCTGTAATGTCGCGCATCGTGGCCAGCGTGCCCGCCAAGCTTCCCTGCTGATCGAAAATGGGCGTGCCGTTGACCCAGAAATATCGTGTCTCGCCGTTGATTTCCCACGGCACTTCGTATTCAGAGCCGACGCCGCGGCGCCGCTGTTCGATATGCGGCAACATCTCCGTCGCCCCGAGGCGCCCGGCCAAGTCGAGCGAGCTTTCGCCGACCACTTCCCGCTCGCGCAGGCCGGTCATTTCAAGAAAACGCTTGTTGACCATCAAGATGCGGCCATCGGCGCTGGAAAGAATGAAGCCCTCTTGAATGTGATCGGCGAGATGCCGGAAGCGTGCGGCCATTTCCTCGGCAGCCTCTTCATGGCGAAGCAGCAATACCACGACCGCCAAGAGGCCGACGAAGAGACTCCCCAGGCCCACGTTGCGCGCGATGTTCGCGGCGGGCACGGGCACCTCTTCCCATTCGACGAGGCTTTCGCTCAAGCCGGCGGCGGTGACCAGTGCGCCCGCCGTAAGCATCATCAAGCCGCCTACGATGAGCGCGCGCTCGAGACCCTGCGAATGCAACCGGGCCATGATGTTGCCGGACGCGAAGACCGTGACCACAACAGAAATCACGACAAGGACAATGCGGAATTCGGGCGTGGGCATCTGGTTGGACAGCAACACGCCGCCCATGCCAATCAGGATGGGAATGAGATATAAGGGAAAGCCTTGCCCACTGCGCTGCGGCATGCAGTCTCTCTCCCAGCTAGGGCTCCACGCCTTGCTTGATCCGTTCGATTGCCGCCGAAGCAAGCGCATCGCAACGCTCGTTTTCCGGATTGCCCGCGTGGCCTTTCACCCATTGCCATTGAATGTCGTGACGGCTTGCGGCAGCGTCAAGCGCTTTCCACAGATCGATATTTTTAATGGGTCCGCCCTTGCGTTTCCAGTGATTTCGTTTCCACTGCGGCATCCATTGGGTGATGCCTTTTTGCACGTACTCGGAATCCGTATGCAGCTCAACCCGGCAGGGGCGCTTCAAGGCCTCCAGGGCCCGCGTGGCGGCGGTCAGCTCCATGCGGTTGTTCGTCGAATTCGGCTCGCCTCCGCTCATCTCTTTGCGCGCATCGCCATACAGCAGCACGGCGCCCCAGCCTCCCGTGCCCGGGTTGGGCACGCACCCGCCATCTGTGTAAATAACAACCCGGCTTGGCGCGGCCCCGTTTGTCGTGCTTGCCGCTGTTCCCGTCATGGGGACGGAGTATAACGCATGAGGACCTCTTGCGCCGTCCAGCTGGCTCGCTCCATGCGCATAGAAAAGCTAGGGCGTCTCGTCATCCGTAGCGGGCCCGGCTTCTATTTCTGCCGGCGCGGGTTCGATGGGCGCCATCTGGCCCCCTTGCATGACGCCCTCATCCGCGCGATTGGGCGCCCCTGGGGCAGGCTCCAGCGGATATCCTTCCTCCGGAACAGGAGCAGGCGGCGGGACGGGAACAAAGGCCCCCTGATTGAATCCGGCCTTGCGCTCGAAATCCCGGCCCGCAATGCGCGCCGCTTCCTCGAGCGCATCCACCGCGTCAATCGGGGCACGGTCATGAAAGCGCACGATGATTTTGG
>CAZLBS010000782.1:0-1652 GCA_964557505.1 uncultured Nitrospiraceae bacterium
GGAATGGACACATCGTAAAACTCGCAGAGGCAGCGCAGCGTGGCGGTGACCAGCGCGCTCGAGCCCGCCATGCCCACGCGCCGCGGAATATCCGAACGGTAGCGGATGGAGAAATTCTGGTTCGCCAGTGGGATGTCGTGGTCCCGGCAGTACGCGTGGAACTTGCGGATGGTCGCCTTCATCAGGCGGATGCCGCCGTAGTAGCCGTTCGCCTTCACGTCCTGCACGAGGTCTTTCATGCTGACGTACTTGGAGCGGTCCTGGAAGCTGGGCACGATTTCCAGTTCCGGGCTCTCGTACAGGCTTACTTTCGCCGAAAAATTCCGGACGATGACGCTGATGGTCTTGCCGAAATACCCGTCGGAGGGATTGCCGACAAGGCCCGCCCGGGCATACGCACGCGCTTCTACTGCCATTGAATTTCCCCAAAGATATCCACAACTTATCCCCAATGACGAACGCATAAGCGTAGCACCTCGGGCCGCAAAGCGACAACTTCGCGCGCGCCGATGGGCATAATCACGGGTGTAGGTGACGCGCCACGGCGCCTCGCCAGCGGCCGCGGCCCTGCGCCCCTGTAAGTCGTTTCATGTTAAAAATTTTTGTCGGTTCGCCCGGCCCGCCACAGGGGGCGCCCTGCCAATCGATGGTTGAGTGCCCCTCGGGAATAGGGTGTTTGAATCGGGGGAATAGAGTTGATACCCTTTTCCCTATAGCAGGGCGTGTGTGGGGATGAGGCGCAACGGTCCCGGTAGACCGATGCTTCTCCACAAGCATCCCGCCGCCGCGCCGCGGACAGGCCGATGGGTGACATGACAATCGGTTGGCGGTGAATGCAGTAGCGGACGCGTGTGTCCGCATACGCCTGGCAGCCTAATGGAGGGCCATATGGCCAGAACCGTTGAAACGAGTACCGAGCGTTCGCCCGAGTTCGAGCAGCTCGTCCTCGACCATATGGACATGATGTACGCCGTTGCGCTTCGGCTCACGCATAATGCCGCAGAAGCGCAAGACTTGACGCAAAATACCGTCGTAAAAGCCCTGCGATTTCACGAAAAATTCGAAAAAGGCACGTATATCAAGGCGTGGCTGCTTACGATTTTGCGCAACACGTTTATCAACGAATACCGCCGGAAAGTGCGGCGCCCGGCGATGGTGGAGCTTTCGGGCACGGAGCCGGCCGCTGACAAGAGTCCCGACCCCGAGGTCATCTTCACGCCCAAGGAAAATTCCTCCGAGGAGTTGATGGAACTGCTCGACGACCAGGTCAAGCAGGCTGTCCTGAGCCTGCCGGATGACTTCCGGGACGCCGTCATCATGGCCGACCTTGAGGACATGTCCTACAAGGAAATCGCCGAGCGCATGGGCTGCCCCCTTGGCACCGTGATGTCCCGCCTTTACCGCGGCCGGAAGCTCCTCCGTGAGAGCCTCAGCGATTATGCCGTGGAGCGCCGTATCATCGGCGACGAAGCCCTCGCCAAGAAAGAAGCCCAGGACCGAAAGAGCAAGGGCAAGAAATCCAGGAAATCCGCCGAGGCGGAGGCCTAGGCTTTACGCCCTGCCCCCAGTCTTCACCCCGTGGCGCGTTTCGGATAGGGCTTCGGCGCCTTCTCGTGGGTGATAGCGAGGTCTACCGTGCCCCGCTCGGTCAT
>CAZLBS010000783.1:0-1638 GCA_964557505.1 uncultured Nitrospiraceae bacterium
CGTCCCTGCCGATTTGTCCCGGATGCATGCGCAGTCAAGTCGGGAGCCCATCGAACTGCTCTCCGCGGCAGCTGTTGCCGTGCCCGTGGGCGCGCCGCCGTTCGACCCGCCAGCCATGCCGCAACCCGAGCCCGAGCCGTTGGCGAAGCCAGAGCCGCCGGCTACCTATGGGCAGGAACAAGACAGTATCCCAACCGGAGCTTCGGCATCAGCGCCATCGAACGGCCCGCAGTCACCGCCAGCTTCAAATGGGAACGGCCATGTGCGCGCGGATGCGCCGCCGCGGGAAGGCCTGGCGGAGGCATTTGCCGAATCGTTGTCGGCCAAGGGCCGGGCGCATGAAGCGTTTTTGAAATTCTCCGAGCGTATGACCGAGATGGCCGCATGGACCGCCGTGCATGCCGCGGCGTCATCTCAAACGGCGCTGCCAGTGACGCCGCCCCCGGCGCCGGCGCCGCCGCGGCAAGATGTGTTCATGGACCGCGCGGCCTGCCTTGAGTTTGCGCGCGGCAAAATCGCGCCCGTGCTCGGGGAGCGTTTTGCGGAAGTGGACGCCTTCCCCACGCGCGTGCGCTTGCCCGACGAGCCCCTGATGCTCTGCGATCGGGTGCTGTCGGTCGAGGGGGAAGCGCTGTCGCTCAAGAGCGGCCGGTGCATCACGGAGCATGACGTGCGGCCCGGGGCGTGGTATCTCGACGCGGGGCGCATCCCCACGAGCATAGCGGTGGAGTCTGGGCAAGCGGACCTCTTTCTGAGCGCGTACCTCGGGATCGACTTCGAGACGCGCGGGCTCGCGGCCTATCGCCTGCTCGATGCCACGGTGACCTTCCACCGCAGCTTGCCCGGGCCCGGCGAAATCATTCGCTACGACATCCGCATCGAGCGCTTCTTCAAGCATGGCAGCACGCACCTGTTCCGGTTTCACTTCGACGGCACGGTGAACGGCGAGCCGGTCATCACCATGCGCGAGGGCTGCGCGGGGTTTTTCACCGCCCGGGAACTCGAAGCGGGGCGCGGCGTGAATGTGGACGAGATCCGTCGGGAGGCGGCAAATACTCCGGGCCACCGCGACTGGACGCCGCCGGTTCCGCTCAAGGCCGCGGCCACGGCCACGGCTTACGGCGAAGCGGCTGTCGACGCCTTGCGCGAAGGACGCATCGCCGATTGCTTCGGGGAGGCATTCGCCCACGTGCCTTTGCAACATCCGATGCGCATTCCCGGCGGGCATCTGCGCCTCGTGCACCGCGTCGCGTCGATTGCATTCGAGGGCGGATTTTATGGTCTGGGCAGCATCGTCGCGGAGGCGGACATCCATCCGGACGATTGGTTCATTACCTGCCATTTCGTCGACGATCAGGTGATGCCCGGGACGCTCATGTACGAGTGCTGCCTGCACACCTTGCGGATTTATCTCATGCGCATGGGATTCTTGGGCGAGCACGATGCCTGCGCCTGCGAACCCGTGCCCGAGGTGCGCGCCAGCCTGAAATGCCGCGGCCAGGTTTTGGCGCATACCAAGCTTGTGACCTACGAGGTGCATCCGCGCGAGATTGGTTTTCGCCCGGAGCCCTATTGCATCGCGGCGGCCATCATGTACGCCGACGGCAAGCCCATCGTGCATATCGACGGCATGAGCAT
>CAZLBS010000784.1:0-1638 GCA_964557505.1 uncultured Nitrospiraceae bacterium
AAGGACCGCCCCGGCGGCTACACCCGCATCCTCAAGCTCGCCGCGCGCCAGGGCGACCCCGCCCCCATGGCCCGCATCGAGTTGGTCGGTCTCGGCGAATACAACCCCGACGCGGAATAGGTTCGCCGCCTTTATTTCGGACACCCAACGGCCGGCTGCCCCAATGCTCAGGGGACGCCGGCCGCTTTTTCGTGTCCCCGGCAGCCCGCAGCGCTGGAATGGCACTCCCCTCTTTTTTCGTTTATAATTTCTGAAAGAGGTGAAAAATCGCATGGAAAACACCACCGAGCTTGAAAAGCCCGCCTACCCCGGCAAGGGCGCTCCTGACGGCCCCTCGCGCACGGAAGTGTGGCGCATGTTCGACGGGATAGCGCATCGCTACGACCTCGCCAACCGGGTCTTGTCTGCCGGCATCGACGTGAGCTGGCGGCGAAAGATGGCGCGCCTGTTTCCGGAGGGCGAAAGCCTGCGCCTGCTTGATATGGCGACGGGCACGGGCGACGTCATGCTGGCGATGGCCAGGGCCAATCCTCGGATTACCGAAGCGGTCGGCATGGACATGGCCGGGCAGATGCTCGCCATCGGGCAGGACAAGATTCAGCAGCGCGGCCTTTCCGGGCAGATGAAGATGGTACGCGCCGACGCGACCTGCATCGGGGCCGCGGACGATTCCTTCGACGTGTGCACGATTTCGTTCGGCATTCGCAACGTTACGAATGTGCTCGCGGGGCTGACCGAGATGCGCCGCGTCTTGCGCCCGGGCGGGCGGCTGCTGGTGCTGGAGTTCTCGCTGCCGCACCCGCTCATCCGGCCGCTGTATCTCTTTTACCTGCGCAACATTCTTCCGCGCATCGGCGGATTCCTGAGCGGCGACCCATCGGCGTACAAGTATCTCAACACCACCATCGAGAGCTTTCCGTACGGACGCGATTTCTGCGCGCTGATGGAAGAGGCAGGCCTGACCAACGTGAAGGCGCATCCGCTCACGTTTGGCATCGCCACGCTATACCAGGGCGACAAGTAGCACGGGCAGACAGACGCTATGGTCACTTCGTACACACTGGGCACCACCTGCGACGCCGCCACGGCGAAAGACTCGCTGGGCAGCCTGATCGAGCGCTCGCTTTCGGGCGCCTTGCCGCGGCAGGGCCATGCCATCCGCATCGAGATTCCGATCGAGCCCGTCGAGCCGCTGGCATGGCTGGCGGCGCAGGGCAACCGGTCGCGCGGCTACTGGCGCGGGCGCGGTCTCGATTTCGAGTTGGCGGGCATCGGCACGGCCGACGTGCTCACGGGCGAAGTGCAGGCCGACCTCGATGCCCTGATCAACCGCCTGCGCGAAGGCATATCGAATGTGCACCCGAACCTGCGCTATTTCGGCGGCATGCGCTTCAATTCGCGCGTGCCCCTCGCCGAGGAATGGCGGCCCTTCGGCGCGTACCGCTTCGTGCTGCCGCGCTTCGAGGTGTTCCGCCGCGGCGACCAATCCTATTTCGCGTGCAATATTGTCCTCAGCGGCGAAGATGCGCCCCATCTGCGCGACAAGCTTCTGCAGACGCTCGACGACATGCCCTTCCCCGAGCCGGAAGAGCCGGGCGAGTTGCACGCATTGCCCCGGCTGCTGACACGCGACGACCT
>CAZLBS010000785.1:0-1638 GCA_964557505.1 uncultured Nitrospiraceae bacterium
GGGGAAATCATGGCCCTTGGTGATCATCTGCGTGCCGACGAGGATGTCGATCTCGCCGCTTGCGAAACGCCCTAAAATACGTGCATGCCCGCCTTTGCCCGCCGTAGTGTCCGCGTCCATGCGCTGGATCCGCGCGCCTTCGAAGCTGCGCAGGAGGAAGTCTTCCACTTTCTGCGTACCCGTGCCCATGTACAGCAAGGGACTCCCTCCGCATTCCGCGCACACGCCGGGCGGGTCATGCGCCGCGTTGCAATAGTGACAGCGCATCGCCGCGCCCGCCGCGTGATAGGTCATGGAGATATGGCAGTCATTGCACTCATCGACCCAGCCGCATTTCGGGCACACGACATATGGCGCGAAGCCGCGGCGGTTCAGCAGCAAGATGACTTGTTCGCGCGCGGCCAGCCGTTGGTTCACGGCTTCCACGAGGGGTTCCGACAATATGAGCTGCCCGCCGATGGCGATGCTCTCTTGCCGCATGTCGATGAGGCGTACGCTGGGCATCGGCGCATGGGTCGCACGGGTCACGAGGTCGAGCCGGTGAAACTTGCCGCGGGCGGCGTTGTGGTAGCTCTCGAGCGAAGGCGTCGCCGAGCCGAGCACGCACGCGGCATTGGCCAATCGCGCCCGCATCAAAGCCGTGTCGCGCGCGTGATAGCGCGGCGTTTCGCCCTGCTTGTAGGAACCGTCGTGTTCCTCGTCGGCCACGATGATGCCCAGGTTCGCCAGCGGCGCGAACACGGCGGACCGCGCCCCGACCACGATGCGCACTTCGCCTCGCAGGGCCCGGCGCCATTCGTCGTATCGCTCGCCTGTGCCCAGCCCGCTATGCAACACGGCGATTTGCTCTTTGAAGCGCGCCTTGAACCGGCCGACCGTTTGCGGCGTCAGCGATATTTCGGGCACGAGAATGATGGCGTCTTTCCCGAGCTTCAGGGCATGCTCGATGCATTGCAAGTAGACTTCGGTCTTTCCCGAGCCCGTCACGCCTCGCAGCAGATACGCCGCGAATTCGCCGGCATTCATCGTGCGGGTAATCGCATCGAAAGCGGCGCGCTGCTCGCCGTTGAGCGGGTGCGGCGTGGCCGCTCCTGGAGCCTCCGCGATGTCAGGCGCGCGGTAAAACTCTTTCTCGAAGCGCGCAATGAGGCCCTTGTGCTCGAGTGCTTTCAGGGTGGCGGGCGTCGCGCCGTGCTTGGCGTACAGGTCTGTTGCCGCGCGTTCCGGCGTATTGTTGAGCAAATCGAGATAGATCGCAGCCTGCTTTGGCGCGCGCCGTTGCAGTGCCTCGCGCTGTTCGGCGGGCAACACCTCGCGCGTATTGAGGCGCACCCAGGTGCTGGTCTGCACGGGCGCGTGCTCGCGCGCGCCGGCTTCTTCGGCCGTGATGATCCCCCGGCGCATGAGGGCTTGAAGCGTTTGGCTCAGGGCGGTTGCCCCGGCAGCCTTGGCAAGTTGCGGGCGGGTCAAGCCGGGCTTGGCATGCAGCGCCGCCATGACCGTCTTCTGCCGCTCCGTGAAGCGCCCGTTCGTGATCGCCTCATGCCGCAAAAAATACCGCAGCGTTTGGCTCAGCCGGAGTCCAGCGGGGAGCGCGCATTCAATCGCCTCGCCCCACGAGCAACAGTAGTAATCCGC
>CAZLBS010000786.1:0-1633 GCA_964557505.1 uncultured Nitrospiraceae bacterium
GGCCCGACCCACATGTCCTCCGTCGCGCCCCAGAAGGCATATTGCGGCGCCTCCACCGTAGGGGGATTGGCCGGGTCGTCCCCGATTTCGACATCTGCCGATGAAAAACCGTTGCGCTCGAGCATCGCTACCAGCGGCGTCTTGCGCTCCAGCGTCCCCTTCCTGTGAAAGGTGTCCATGCTCGCCACATCGACCTTGCACACGTGGTGCGCCCGCATGCGCTGCAGAATCGCGTCGGTGAGAAGGTCGCCATTGGTCTGCACGTACAGGCGGGTTGCATCGCCGAATCGTTCGTGGAGCTTGCTGAGGGTGTGGAAGAGAAGTTCGGGCCATACCAGCACCTCGCCTCCGCTCAGCACGATGCGCTGCACCTCGACCTGCTCCGGGTCCGGCAGGTTCGCCACGCAGGTTTCGGCCTGCTCCATCGTGAGGCCCGGCGCGCCGGGGCCGCTGTCGTTGTAGCAATGCGCGCACTGCTGATTACAGTCGCGGGAAACGACCCAGTAAATGGAATCCAATCGCCAGTTCCCCCTTGCTTTAGGTGTCCGGCCGCCGCTGTGAAACTGCACTGTCTGCCTGCTAGTCTTCCTATTCACGCGGCGGGCGCGATCCTGTCATTTTCCGAATCGAACACGACCGGGGGAGGAACCCTTGCCATGGGGCGGCACTCTGTTTTCACAAGCATGTCGAACAGCGGGCGCGCGGTTTTTGGGTTGCTGGTGTTGTTCCTGCCGCTCGCACTGGCCAATTGCGGCAGCGATTTCGACCGCCGTGCCGCCATCAGCCGCGGTGCGGATTATGACGTCGAGATTGTGCGCGATACCTATGGCGTGCCGCACATTTTTGGCGCCGCGGATGCCGACGCGGCCTACGGGCTCGGCTTTGCGCACGCGGAAGATGACTACGCGACCATCGTGGAAGCCCTGCTGATGACGCGCGGCGAATCCGCCAGTGTCCAGGGAAGGGATGCCGTGCCGGTGGACTACATGGCCGCGCTGCTCAAGCTCGAGGAGGTCGTGGACGCGAAATGGGAAAGCGACCTCAGCCCGGAAGCGCGCGCCATTTGCAATGCCTTTGCCGACGGCGTGAATCACTGGGCCGCGCTCAATCCGAACTGGCGCACCGACCACCTGCATCCCTTTACCGGCAAGGATATTGTCGCCGGCTTTCTGCTCAAGACCCCCTTCTTCTTTGGCGTCGACAGCACCTTGCGGCAGCTCTTCGCGGAAGAGCGGCAGGTCGAGGTTTCGGAGAAAGTCGCGTCCGCCGAGCCAGACCCCTTCTCGGCCGCGGCGGCCTATATCACGCAGGGGCTCGAACTTGGCTCGAACGCGTTCGCCGTTGCCCCAGGAAGGAGCGAAGACGGCGCCACGCGCCTCGCCGTGAATTCGCACCAGCCCTGGGATGGTCCCGTGGCGTGGTACGAGGCGCATCTGTTCAGCGAGGAAGGCTGGAATATCGTCGGCGGCATCTTCCCCGGTGCGCCCGTCGTGCTACATGGGCATAACGAGCACCTCGGCTGGGCCCATACCGTCAACGGCCCCGACCTCGTGGATATCTACGTGCTCGAGATGAACCCCGACAACGAGTACCAGTACAAGTTCGATGGCGAATGGCGCGACCTCGAGCGCGA
>CAZLBS010000787.1:0-1618 GCA_964557505.1 uncultured Nitrospiraceae bacterium
GGCCTCGGGCAACCGGTAGAGGCGCGGGCGCGGATTGCCCCGCTGGGGCAGCGGCGTCACGGTCCCCGCTTCGACATGGCCGAAGCCAAGTCTGCCCAATGCGGCGAGGTGCTCGGCATTCTTGTCAAACCCTGCCGCCATGCCGATGCGATTGGGGAAGCGCAGGCCCATCACGTCAACAGGATCCGCCTTCGCGGACGTGGCGACGAGACCCTGCAGACGGGTCCGGGTCAAGGCTTCCATGCCGGCCGCGCCAATGAAATGCGCCCACTCTGGATCGAGGCGAAACAATGCGCGTTTAGCTACTTCATAAAGCATAGCACCAAAGTCTTGCATAAGCGCACAGCGGGACACAACATGTTGATGAAAGCGTTTGCCTGCATACACGATATTGACGATGGGTATGCGGGGTTGAATCCAAGGTAATTTACGGAATCTTCATCGCGCAATTCCGGCATTGGTGATAACATTAAGTACTGGAGGGCGTAATTTATGCTCGTAACGCAGACACTTGAGCGAGAGTTCTCGAATCAACGGGCTGCCCGGCGCCGCGAACATCATGCGCCGCGCATCTTAATTGTAGACGATCTCGATGAGAACATCCGGCTGATGGAGGCGCTGCTGGCCAACAAGGGGTATGAGCTGGATGCCGCGCATGGGGGCATGGAGGCCCTTTCGAGACTTCAAGCGCACCCGCCGGATGTCGTGCTGTTGGACCTGGTGATGCCAGGCATGGATGGCATCGAGGTGTGCCGCCACATCAAGGGCAACCCGGCTACGCAGAGCATTCAAGTCATCCTGGTGACGGGGGCGGCCGAGCGGGAACATAACATCGGAGCGCTCGAGGCGGGCGCGGATGATTTCTTGCCCAAGCCGCTTGATGCGATGGTGTTGCATGCACGGCTGCGCAATTCGCTCAAGGCCAAGCGCATGCACGACGAAATCGTCGCGTATCAGCAGCAGTTGGAGCATTATTCGGACACACTGGAACAGCGCATTCGCGAGCGCACCTCGGAGCTGGAGCGGGCCCAGCACGTTACGGGGTTTGCCTTGGCCAAGCTGGCGGAGTCGCGCGACAATGAAACCGGCGCGCATCTCGACCGGATGCGGCGCTATACCGTCATCGTGGCGCGCCAGCTTGCCGAACTGCCGAAATACCGGGCGGTGATTACGCCGGACTATGTGGACCAACTGTTCTACTCGAGTCCGCTTCATGACATCGGCAAGGTGGGCATTCCGGATGAGATCCTGCTGAAGCCGGGCAAGCTTACTAAAGAAGAATTCGAGATCATGAAGCTGCATTCGGTAATCGGGGGCGACACCTTGCGTGCGGCGGATATCGAAGCCGGGCGGGGCTCGTTTCTCACGATGGCCTGCGAAATCGCCTACTACCATCATGAGAAGTGGGCGGGCACGGGCTACCCGTCGGGCCGGGCGGGGTTGGACATTCCCCTGTCCGCGCGCATCACGGCCATCGGCGACGTGTACGACGCCCTTACCTCGCGGCGCCCCTACAAAGAACCCTTCAGTCATGAGAAGTCGGTGGCCATTATCGTTGAGGGGCGGGGCTCTAACTTCGACCCTGATATTGTAGACGCCTTCCTGAAGCGGCAGGAGG
>CAZLBS010000788.1:0-1617 GCA_964557505.1 uncultured Nitrospiraceae bacterium
AGAGCGGATGCCCTTCGCCCAGTGTTTTGCGCCCAATGCGAATGTCCCGTATGGCAGTCATGTCAGCGGTGCGCTCCTTATCGGCGGTAAGCTCGAAGGACTTTCTCTACGGCCTGAATCACATCGTGGGCGTCTTCGGCGTTCATGCTGCTGAAAAGGGGCAAGGACAATAGCCTGGCGTACGTCTCATCCGCCGCTTTCAGGCCGTCATGCGCTGCGTTGCGAAACAGGGTGTGATGATGCAGCGGCGGATAATGCACATTCACGCCGATGTTTTCGGCACGCAGCGCGGCGAACACGGTGTCCCGTCCAACGCGTAGTCTACCTAGCCGCAAGAGAATGGGGTAGAGGTGGCGGGCATGCGTTGCCCCGTCATGCCGCCGCGGCAGCGCCAGCTCCGTACAGTCAGCAAATGCCGCGTCGTAGATCGCGGCAATGTTCCTGCGCTGTTCGTGCATTTCCGGCAGGCGTTCGAGTTGCTTCAGGGCAAGGGCGCCCTGCATGCCCGTCATCCGGTAGTTGAAACCCAGATGCTCCACATCGTACGCATGCATTCCATGCCGCTGCCGGGCGTGGTGATCCGTTGCGATGCCATGGTTGCGAAACGTGCGCACGCGCGCCGCCCACTCTGGGTTGTCCGTCGTCACCATCCCGCCTTCGCCTGCGGCGATGGGTTTTACCGCATGCAGGCTGAACGCGCTGATGTCTGCGAGCGTGCCAACGTGCTGGCCATGATAATCGGCCCCCAATGCATGGCAGGCATCGGCCAGCAAGATAATCTTGCAGTCATCGCATATGGCCCGCAGCCCTTCGTAGTGGCACGGCTGCCCCGCGTAATCGACCGCCGCGATCGCTCGGGTGGCAGGCGAGATCAATTGCCGCACGCTTTCACAGGAAATCTGAACGGTGTCAGGTTCAACATCTGCGATGACAGGCACGCCGCCACACATCATGACCGCCGTAGCTGTCGACGCGAAGGTGATGGCAGGCACGATGACCTCGTCGCCCGGTCCAATGCCGATCGCCGCATACGCCGCGTGCAAAGCGGCCGTCCCACTGGACACGGCCACGGCATGCCGCGCGCCTGTGAACGCTTCGAACGCCTGTTCAAACTCCCGTATGTCCGGGCCTGTGGTGAGCCATCCGGAGCGCATGACCTCCACGACCGCCGCGCACTCATCTTCAGAAACATGCGGCTTGTTGTAGGGCAACAGGGTGTCGCGCACCGGCACGCCGCCGTCGATGGCAAGAGGGGCCGCGCCGCTATAGTTCTTCGATGAGAGCACGCAGTGCCTCCGGCTCGAGCCATTGATCGTTGCTATCGCTGGCGTATGTGAAGCCATCTTCCAAGGGGGCAGCATGTTCCCAGGCCCCGGCGTCCCGCCACGAGTGCGCGGGGAGAATCACGAACATATCGTCCAAGGCAACCGCATGGCGCGATTCATCGGCAGAAATGAGGAGTTCGTGCAGCTTTTCGCCCGGGCGGATGCCAATGGTTTCAATGCGGCAAATTTCAGGATAGTTATCCGCAAAATCCTGCATCATTTGTAAATAAACGCCGTGCGTAGGATAGCGATCCCAATTGGCCATTTCGGCCACTGTAGTTGCCATTGTGAG
>CAZLBS010000789.1:0-1617 GCA_964557505.1 uncultured Nitrospiraceae bacterium
CGAATTCGAATCGGCCGGCATCCTCGGCCCCAAAACCAAGACGGCGCTCGAGGCCCGCTTCGGCAACCGCGTCACCGCCAGCATCAAGCAAGGCAAACCCAGCCTGAGCCTCGAAGCTAAAGAAGAAACAGCCGAGGCCGTCTTGCAGGCCGCCATCGATTTGCTTACAGCGCTCGCCGAGGAGTAACGAACGAAACGGCCCGCCGGGTCATCCCTGCCTGTCGAGCCCGGGGATTTCCTCCAGCCGGTAGATCGCTGGCAGGTCGCGGTATTGCTCGTTGTAATCGAGGCCGTAGCCGACCACGAATTGGTCGTCGATACGGAAGCCCATGTAGTCGGCTTGGATGTCATGCGCACGGCGGCTGGGTTTATCGAACATCGATGCGATGCGCACGCTGGCTGGCTGCTCCAATTCAAGATGCTCGACAATGCGCTTCGAGGTTTGCCCGGAATCAAGGATGTCTTCGACAACCAACACATGCTTGCCCGCGAGTGAAGTGGTGATGAGGCTGGTCAGGCCGAAGGCGCTGCCCGGTTCCGTCCCGCGATAGCTGCTGGCGCGCACGCACTCGAGTTCGATCGGCAAATCCAGTGCCCGCATAAGGTCGGCGCAGAATGGGAGCGCGCCTTTCAACACGCACACCAGCACGAGCCGCTGGCCGCGGTAGTCCTTGCAAATGTCCCGGGCGAGCGTATCGACCCGCTGCGCGATCGCTTGACTGGTGATGAGCGGCTCGGCGCTTACTCGCACGGACGTACTTCCGCCCGAACAACCCGCTTGGTGTCGTCTTTCACGGCAGCCTCGTCGCTAATCGCCAGGCCGACCACCCAAATGATCTTGTCATTCGCAACCAGCAACGGCAGCTTGTTGCGCTCGCGTTGACTCATGCCGCGCTCGCTGAAGAAATCCTTGATCTTCTTCGAACCCGACATGCCGAAAGGCGTGAAGCGGTCGCCCTGCCGCCGCGTGCGCAACACGAGCGGGCGTTCCAGCGCGCGCGCGTCGAACACCTGGCACGTGCCGGAACACATCGCGCGTGGATCCTCGGGCCGTTCGATCTCCTCGAGCGTCACCATCCATCCAAAGGCTTCGGTCTCACCCGGAAAGTGCAATTCCGCTTCGCGCTGCGGCGGCTTCACTTGGCGGATTTCGCTCGTGTGCCGGCTGTTCGTCAAAATGAGCCCGCCGCCCATGTCGAAATCGCGCCCGCCCGGCGCATCCAGCACAAAGCGCCGCGCCCCTTCAATCACGTCAAAGTCCGTCCGTCCGCCATGCCGCCGCGAAAACTGCGTCAGCACGCGGCGTTGAAGCCCCCGTTCGATGCGCCGAAACTGGCCGCGGTCGATCCACTGGTCGAACGCACACTTCCTGCCCGCGTCCTCCGCATTGACCCTTACGAGGCCGTCTTCATCGCGCTGCAAGAGCGCCAGCCGCCGCAGCGCATCATCGATGCGAGGATTGTATTGCTCGCGCAAGTGGGGGAGAAGGTCGTGCCGGATGCGGTTGCGCAAGTGCTCGCGGCCGTAATTGCTCGCGTCCTCGCGGTATTCGATGTTGCGCGCCGTCAAGTACTCGAGCACGTGCTCCCGCGTGCATTCGATCAACGGGCGTACGAT
>CAZLBS010000790.1:0-1617 GCA_964557505.1 uncultured Nitrospiraceae bacterium
ACCGTTAAGTAGGTTGCTTGTACATACGCTCCAAAATGGAGCATTTTGACCGGGCCCGCTCAGTGCGTTGCGGGCGCTGGTTGCAACATGTCTTCGACCAGCGGCTGGATGATGTCCGCCGCTAGGACGTTGTATTCGGGCGGCCAGTGCCCGCGCCAAGGCTCGACACCCGCTTCGACGAAGCCCGGCCAAAGGTCATGCGAGGGGGTGTCATGCTCGGCGGCGTACGTCTTCAAGAACCAGCTACTCGTCGGTGCGGCATCGGGGTTGTTGGGAAAGAAGCCCGGAAATGCGAGCAGCAAGAAACGCGCGCGGTTGTCCTTGGCCGTCTGCTCGGCTGCGCGGATGATCTGCGTATTCAGCTCGAACGTTTGTTTCGCCCAGTCGTGGGCGCGATGGCGTTCGCGAAACCGCAGGTCGCGCAGGTGCAAGAGCGTGTGCGAACTGAAGAAGCCATAGCGGCGGCGCATGGCACGGTAGAAGGCCGGCTCATCTCCCCATGCCGCCAGATGGTGCACCAGCCCCTCCTCAGGCGAATACGTGAACCAGGGCTTGGGCCAGATGCCGAGCGCCTGCTGATTGCAGCGGAACAAATCCTCGCCGATGAAGCCAAGCACGACAAGCGTTGGCTGGTATGTTTCGATTTCTTCCAATAGCGTGATGTACATTTGGTCGACGCCGTAGCCGCTGACGCCGAAATTCAAGAAATGCACCTCTGGCATGCGCTGCTGCAGGATATACGGCCATATCTCCTGGTCGTTGAGGTCGTCGCCCCAGGTAAACGAATCTCCCAGCAGCATGACGCGCGGGCGCGGATCCTTAGGGTCATAGTCGGGGCTGGCCCGCATGCCCCGGTTGTTGGTCGTCACGGTGAAATCGATGCCCGCGTCGAGGTTTGGTTTGGTTGCCCAGCCGCGGGTGAAGCTCTGCTCATGCAGCCGCATGGGATACCGGCCCGCATGCCCCTGCACATAAATGATGAGCGCATGCTCGGGATTGGCCGGGTGCAGGTCCTCTGGCCGCTCGAGGGCGAGGCGGACGCCAACTTCCAGCAATGCCGCCGTGGCAACGATAATGACCACCAGGCCGACAAAGGCACGCACGCTCCAACGCACGAAGCGGGGAAGTGGTATCGTCATTAAAGACATTCTTGCACGCATACGCCTTGAAGGCTAGCATACGAGCGTCTATTCCAGCGATGGGACATCCATGTGCTGGGCACGGGGAGTACCAGGCCGGCCTATGCCAGCAGCCGATGAACGAGTGCGCTGCAACCGCTGCGGGCGTCCGATGTGTACCAGGTGCGCGGTGCGGACGCCGGTCGGTTACCGCTGCCGTGAATGCGTGCGCCAGCAGCAGGACACTTTCTTCACGGCGCAGGTACGCGACTATATTATCGCGGGCGCAGTGGCGCTGGTGATGAGTTTTTTCGCGGCGGCGATTCTTTCTCGGTTCGGATGGTTTATTTTCGCTATCTTTCTATCCCCGGCGGCGGGGGGTATGATCGGTACCGTCGTTTGGCGGCTGACCGGCAAGCGGCGCGGGCGTTATACCGCGTGGGTTGTCGGGGCAGCGGTGGTGTTAGGAGCCTTGCCGTTTTTGCTGGTCAACATTCTC
>CAZLBS010000791.1:0-1603 GCA_964557505.1 uncultured Nitrospiraceae bacterium
AGGGCAATACCCATCAGGGCGCTCGTCCACACCGCGTCATACCCGAGGTCGTTGTAGGCCCCCTGCACGATATCGGGCGCAGGATGCAGCACGGTGACCACGTGTTCTTCGTCGGGAAAGTCGAGGTCGATCCAGACCCAGTCCGTCACGTCCTTCGGGAGATGGTCCTGGGCAATGTATTCGCGGCGGTATTGGAACTGGCGCGGCGTATGCTGCTCGAGCGAGCGGGGGTGCAGCATGGCCATCACGTCGCCCCATTCCGAGGCGATGGTACCGGATTCGCGTGCAAGCAGGCGCCCCGCGGCATGCGCATAGGCACGCGCCCCCTCCCTGCGCCATGGGATTACTGCCATCGCGTTGCCCGCCTGCGCCGCCTGTGCGCGCGCCACTGCCGCACGACCGCCTCCGGCTCGAGGGTCTTGCCCTGCCGCGGTCCCTTCCGTGATGCAATGTAGTGATTGAGCGCGGCCACGCGCCGCCGCACCTCCGTTTCGCTCTTCAGCGCCAGGATCTTGTCGAGGCCAAGGACGTGCGCCATGGTGATGGCCTGGGCCTCGGGGAGAAAGTGCAGTTGTTCGCGCTCGATGAAGCGCCGCAGCCACCAGCTCTCCTCGTAGGGCTCGTCGAGAATCGCCAGCGGCTTGCCCTGGCCGGGCAAATCGTCGAAGGCGCCGCGCTCCGCCGCATCGCTGATCAGTCTTTCCACCAGTAGGTCGAACATGCCGGTCTCCTGCCCGGGGAAAGCATTCTAGCAGGCATCCGGCCCCGGCCCAAATGCTCGGCGGCAGCAGCAATCCAGGTCTTGGCGGGCGCGCCTTTCTTTACATAGCGCATCGCATATGTCAGAATCCCCGCGGGAGGTCCAATGCGCCATCATGAATGAACAAGCGAGCCGCGAAGGGCGGGGCAGTGCGACACTGGATGCGGACATGGTCTGCGCGGCATGTGCCACGGTGAATCCTCCGGGCACGCTCCTGTGCCAGAATTGCGGGCATAATCTTCGCGACCAGATGCACGAGCGCCTGCAGTCCGACGGGGGTCCGCTTCCGGACGAGGAGGAAGAGAGCCGCTCGCGGCTGCTGTTCGGCCTGCTGACGGTTCTGGCCTTGCTTGTCCTCGTGTACGTCGCGATCTACAGCAGCGCAATCGCCGATTCCCTGTTTTCCATCGAATCCAGCACGGTTGGCGACGCATTGTGGGAAGGCCGCCAGGCGAGCGAATTCACGGCCCTGGCCGAGGAGGTGCAGGCCGCGCCGATGCAGCTGCGCGACCTGGTGCCGGAGCCGGGCACGGTGCCCCCGGGCGGTCCGCTCGAGGGCTGGTTCCTCATCATGCGGGAGTCGCCCTACGGCAACCGCACCATCGGCATTGCCAAGGCCGAGCGCACCGAGTCTGACCTCATGTTCGTGGCGAAATTCGAGGACGGCGGGGAGGCACGCGGTACCGCGGCCATCGCCACGCAGTCCCGTGTGGAGACGGAACAACTCGTGTTTCGCGATGGCGACCTGTATGTCGATGGGCTGGGCTTTGCCCAACCGGACCCCATGGGCGGATACGAACTCCAGGGCGCCGCCGACATTTACGAAACTATTTTCCGCTTTGT
>CAZLBS010000792.1:0-1593 GCA_964557505.1 uncultured Nitrospiraceae bacterium
GTGGCCGTATTACGAAGACAGCGCCTACATCGCCGCTGGCCGGCTGATTCTGCGAGGCACGGCAAGCCGATACGACAGCATTCTCGGCGGCCTGACGGCTGACGAGGGATTGGCTGCCGTTTCGCTGGAAGATTTGCGCATCGAGAGGACCCTGGGTCTGGGCTATCCCAACGTCGAATCGGTGGATGCGGCGGATGGAAGCGTATACGTGACGACGTCTCGCAGCGCCGCGCCGGATGGCGCGCGGCCCATGCGCGCGTTTTACCTGCGCGCCGTGGATGTGGCGTCTGGCTCAGCGGGGCCGGAAGCCAACGTGCCGGGGACCTTTTTGCAATACGATAAGTCCACGGGGGTGCTTGTGCTTGAAGACTATCAATGGGCGCAAGACGGCAGTTACCTGCGTGAAGTCCATGCCGTGCAATGGGATGGCGTGAGCCCGGCAGCAAGCATCGACCGAGAGACGCTGCCTGAGAATGCCGGCGTGGTGACAGCCGCGGGCAGCGCCCTATACGCAGAACGCTACGGCAGCAATGACTACCGCGTGTTGCCAATTGGCGTCGCCCCCTCTGGCGAGCTTACCCGTGGCGAAACGGTAAGCATTCTAGAGGACGGCTATGGCTCGCTGCTGGGCGCCGAGGGCGAGGATGTCATCATGGCGGTGGGGGGTCAAACGCTCGTGCATTACGCATTTGGCAGCGCCCCGGGCCTGCAAGCCGTTCGCCCTGTCATGGGCTATCCAAGCGGCGTGGCATTCTCCCAGTCCGAAATCTATGTCAGCAGCGGCTTGAGCGGCGTCACCGTGTTGCCCAGGTAGCCCGCGTTCGTGTCTTAAAGCAGGGTGCGGCGCCGGTTCGGGCCGCGCCCCTTTTTATTGCTGCGGGGGGTAGGGGTTATCTGCGCCGGACTGCACTTGTGCATCGCGCATTTCGATCCACTGCATCATGCTGTTGGGATGGATGCCGGTCCAGACCCATGTGCCGGCGCCCGGTCCGCTTCGGCGGCGGCCAGACACAAACTGCAGGCTGGTCTCGAGGTCGGTCGCTGTGGCCTGGAAATCGTACTGCTGCGCGGAGATCGTGTACTGGCCGCGTTCATAGGCCAGCCGCGACAAGGCCCGTTCTCGTCCGAAAGAGTCTTCGAGCCGCGTCACCTGCACAGTGGCCAGGTCGGCATCCGACCATACGATGGCCTGATGCGGCAAGGGGATGGCCTCGACCTTGCCGCTGCGCAGGGCCTCGACGAATTCTGGCCGCACAACTTCCGCGCGTATGGTCCAGTAAGCGGGCAACGCTCCAATGGCGATGAGCAAGAGAACGGCGAGCACAATATTCTTTTTCGACAGGCGCATGAGATTGCCCTCCACAACGTACCGCGCCTGCCTTCATCATAGCACCGCTGCGAGTTACTCGCCGCCAAAATGATGGGTGGCAAAGTCAAGCATGCGCTGCCAATCGTATGCGTCGACGGAGTGCCCGCCTTCGCGCACATGATAGCCGACATCGCGCTCGATGATCGGCTCGCCGGGCGGCGGAGAGGTCTCCGAAGTCAGGCCCTGTTTGCCGAGCAAGCGGTAGACCGGGCTTGCGTGATAGG
>CAZLBS010000793.1:0-1588 GCA_964557505.1 uncultured Nitrospiraceae bacterium
CGACCGGCGCTTCGGCGGGCTGAGCGGGTAGCCGACGTGCGCGTGCGCCATGGCGTCGAGGCGCATGCCCTGGCACTCGAAGCCACCAGCTTCGAGGGACACGCGGACTTCTTCGAGCAATGCCGCTCGCTCACCGGCGACTTGCTCGAGGGCGTCGTCTTCGGACTCGGTTTCATGGACACCCAAGAATCCGGTCAACAAAACTTCAGCGTGGCGAAGCGGACCATCGACGTGAATCTCACCGCCGCGATCTCGCTGTTGGAACTCTTCGCCAAATACTTCGAGGCACGGCGCGGCGGCTTCATGGCGATCATTTCATCGGTAGCAGGCGACCGTGGGCGGCAGAGCAATTATCTCTATGGCTGCAGCAAGGCGGGGCTGAATGCCTATGCCCAAGGCTTGCGCAGCCGCATGCACAAGGCGAATGTCAGCGTAACGACGATCGAGCCCGGCTTTGTCGATACGAAGATGACCTGGGGGCTGGACGGGATGTTCCTAGTCGCCTCGCCCCATGAGGCCGCGCGTGCCATGCACAAGGCCATTCGAAAGGGCCGGTCCATCGCCTATGTGCCCTTTTTCTGGCAATTCATCATGCTCATCATTAAGGTCATCCCCGAGTGGCAGTTTAAACGGATGAACATGTAATCAACGAAAGGCCGGCGCATGGCCGTCATTCGGCAGGCATACATCCTTGGGCTCAGTCTCGGGGCATCCTCTCTGGCGTTGGTGGGTTGTCCGCCTGCCCCTTACTCGCTTGGCTTCGAAGGGCCCTATGAAGCGCGTTCCTTCGAGACCACTTTCGCAGACGGCCTGCCCATCACGGTTTGGATGCCGGATGCCGGGGAAGACCTGGGCGCGTTGCCCGCCGTCATCTTCAATCCAGGCTGGAATCAGCCCCGCGCTTCATACGCCGGCTATGCCGAGCAACTGGCGCAGTGGGGCAATGTCTGTATCGTACGGTTCTTTCCAAGTCTTGGCATCAGCGGTATTGGCAAGCCGCTCATCGAGAAGCACATCGAGCAGAACATACTGCTGATGGATTGGCTGACAGCGGAAAACCAACGCCCGGACAGCATCTTCTATGGGCGCATCGATGCAGCCAACTTTGGGGTCATTGGGCATTCGATGGGCGGTACGGTATCGATAGGCACGGCGGTTGTGGAGCCGCGCGTCCGTGCCTGTGTTTCGCTCGATCTCATCTTCACGACTGCCGATTCCGATCCCGTCAATGGCGAGGTGCTCCCGGGGAATCCAGCCACGTTGCAGGATGCAACGGCTGCGATGCTCTACATCGGCGCCATCAGCGGATTCGATACGTGCCAGATTCCCCCCGGCACGGAGCAACTCCTCTTCGATTTCTCCAACGCGCCGGCCATGGAAATGCGGATTCCCGGCGCGGACCACATGGATTTCATCGACAGCATCATTGGCTTCACCTACTTGGGCCAGATCATCTGCCCGACCAATCCCGAGCCGCCCGGGCCTCAAGAAGTACGAGACATTGCCTCGCGGTATCTCGTGCCTTGGTTCATGGTATACCTCCAAGGGCAGCAAGCATTTGCGGAATTTTTTGCCGGATCCATCAGTC
>CAZLBS010000794.1:0-1586 GCA_964557505.1 uncultured Nitrospiraceae bacterium
GCTCTCCCCCACATGCGCATCGTGTACATAGCTTGCGAGCTGACGTTCTGCTAGCTGCGCGCGGCGCGCATGACTTCGTTGTTCAACTCGAGCGGGTTGCCCTCGGGCGTGCACTTGTACTGATCGAAGTCGGTGTAGCCCACTTCCCGCAGCCAGTCCTCATCGATGAGCGCGCGGCCGTTCGCCTTGTCCGGGTGCTGCAGGATTTCGTAGGTGGCGTCGGCGAGGATGTCGGCCTTGCGCCAGATGCTCGGGTCGCCCATGCCGAAGTTGATGGTGGCATACGACTCGACGATAGTCTTGGGCCAGAGCGCCGTCGCCTTGATGCCGAGGTCCGCGAATTCCTCCGCGATGCCGAGCGCCGTCATGGTCATGCCGAACTTGCTGATCATATAGGCAATATGGCCCGGCACCACTTCCATGTCCACCGGCGGTGACATCATGATGACGTGGCCGCTCTGCTGTTCCTTCATCTTTGGCAGAAAGGCGCTCGTCACGGCGAAGGCCCCGCGCGCATTCACGTTCATGACGAGGTCGAACTTCTTCATCGGCGTCTCGTCCATGTTGCGCCACCAGAGCGCGCCGGCGTTGTTGATGACGGCGTCGATGCGGCCAAACTTCTTGAGCGTCTCCTCCGCGGCCTGGGTCACGCTGTTCACATCGGCGACGTTGCACTGCACAGGCAGCACCTCGGTGCCATGCTTCCCGATTTCCTCGGCCGCGGTGTAGATGGTGCCGGGGAGCTTCGGATTCGGCTCGATGGTTTTCGCGGCGATGGCGATGTCCCAACCTTCCCGCGCGAGCTTTTCGGCGCAGGCCTTGCCAATGCCGCGAGACCCGCCGGTGATGAATGCGACCTTGCCCATGATGTTCGTCCCCCCTCGTTATGGACGGTGATGCTGTCAGGCGATGGCGGGAAGCCAATCTCGTGCACGCGACGGCTGTACATTGTGTACCACGCCGCAATCCGCCCGCAGTACCGTGAAGTGCAGTCCTAAAATCGGCGCACCGCCATTAAAGAAGTGTACGCCCCCTAGCTGGATGCCATCAATATGCAAGTGCGTATGTCCGAAATAGACCGTGCGGACGCCTTGCGCGGGTCCCTGCCCGATTTCCTCGAGGTGGTGCAGCAGTGTCCGTAAGGTCCGGTCGCGCGGGAAGACGAGGTGGTGCAGGAAGTGATGAATGCGCAGGGCATAGAGCACGGCGTACACGATGTCGGTCAGGTAGCGCGAAGCGGCCGCGCGCTCGTAGAGGTAGCGCTCGCGGGCCAGCGTGGGCAGGTCCATCTCTGTCATGGCGGCATCGCCGTGCAGAAAAACCGCATGGCCGATGCGCACGAAATACTCGTCCCACTCGAGGTTGGGCATGCGGGCGGCAAGGGCTCTCAAGCCCTCCATGAAGGGCTGAACCGCGTCGTGATTGCCCAGGTTCAGGTGAAACATGCAAGCGGGGTGCTGCTCGCAGAATGCCTCGAGCCAATTGAGGGCATCCTGGCATCGGGCCGGCAAATCGGGGTGGTTCAGCGGCGGCAAGTCGAAGATATCGCCGTTCAGGACGAAGATGTCGGCGGCATCCGCGGCGGC
>CAZLBS010000795.1:0-1580 GCA_964557505.1 uncultured Nitrospiraceae bacterium
CCTATGGTATTTTCACGCGCTATGGAATCTTCGTCCACCAGCCCGCTCGCGGCGGCGCCGTCCCAACAGCCCGCTGCACCGCGCCTGGTCTGGACCGAGGCCGAATGGTCTGCGCGAGACGCCATGCTGCGAAAGCAAGCGATTGCTTCCGGCACAGATGCCGCCGCTTGGCCCATCGTTGCACGGTCGGCCAGGAACGTCTTGCGTACCTTCAGCACCAGCTTCTTCATTGTGACAAGGTTTTTACCCCCACGAAAGCGCGCACAAGTCGAGGCCATCTATGCTGCGGTGCGCTACCCCGACGAAGTGGTGGATTCCTTTCCCCTCACGCGTACACGCAAGACTGCGCTGCTGGATACGTGGGAGCAAGGTTACGAAGCGGCGCTCTCCAGCAACTCGATGCTGCGCAGCCTCAAAGACGGAGCGCCAGCCTATGCCGCGGCCTTTGCGCAAGTGGTGCGCGAAACGGAAATGCCGCCGGAATACTACCGGGCTTTCATGCAGGCCATGCGCAGCGACCTCACGCCGCGGCCCTATGAGACCCTGGGCGACTTGATCGACAACTATATCTATGGCAGCGCCATCGTCGTAGGGTATTTCTTGTGCTATGTCTACGGCAGCGAGGAGCCAGGCGATTTCGAGCGCGCCATGGCGGCCTCGCGCGATTTGGGCATCGGCCTGCAACTGACCAATTTTCTGAGAGATGTTCCCGAAGACCAGCGCCGGGGGCGGGTTTATTTGCCTCTAGACATGCTGCGGGCCCAGGGCATCGAGCAGCTCGACACGGCCAATCCCGCGCAGCATGAGGGCATTCGGCGAACCATCCATGAGGCAGCGGTGATAGCCCGTGACTACTACGCCCGGGCGGAAGCCAATCTGGACGCCTTCAGCGCCGACTGCCGGACGGCTATCCGCGCATGCTGCAAGGTGTACGGCGAACTCAACAGCCAAATCGCCCACAGCCCAGACAGTTTGACGCAGCGCTTATCCGTTCCAATGCATCAGAAATTTGCCGTTTTGCCGGCCAGCAAGTATTGGCGGTTGCCGTGGGCGTACCTGACCGCGTGATGCCCCGCGCCAACTCGCCATCAAGGATCGTTCTCCCATGACATCACCACCATCGCAAGGCCCGACCGCCATTATCGGCGGCGGTCTCGGCGGCCTGAGCGCCGCGATTCATCTGGCCGCGCGCGGGCATGAAGTGCGGCTGTTCGAGGCGCAGCCCACGCTCGGCGGGCGTGCCAACCAGCTCCAGCTCGACGGCTACACCTTCGATACGGGTCCTTCCCTGCTGAACTACCCCTGGGTATTCCGGCAATTGTTCGAGGCGGCCGGCGCCAAGATGGAGGACTACGTCGAACTCTTGCCCGTCGAGCCTGCCGTGGCCTTTCAGTGGCCGAATGGCGATCGGCTCCAATTGTCGAGCAATCTCGACCAGTTGCTCGATTCGTGCGAACGGCTCGAGCCGGGATGCGGGCCGGGCCTCACGCGCTTCTTTGCCGATGCCGGCGCCAAATACGACCTGGCCTTCGACAAACTCGTGAGCAGCAATGCCGACAATCCCGTGAAGTGGATTGGCC
>CAZLBS010000796.1:0-1576 GCA_964557505.1 uncultured Nitrospiraceae bacterium
GCAGCTCTTCAAGGGCCTATACGAGCTGGGGCACGAGGTGATCGCCGTGCCGTACCAAGGCCGCGCCATCGAATCGCCTTGGTGGCGCGTCTACGAAAATCCCTGCTTGTATGAAGGCATGGCCTTTTCCACGTTCAAAGAGTTCATGGGCGGCGGCGCGGCGGCCGCGATGCAAGGCGGAGCCGGCGCCGTAGTCACCAAACAATTGATCGACAATTGGATTCGGCCGCGGTGGGATAGTCACCTGAGCGAGATCCTCCGTGCCGAGCAAGATGTTGACGCAGTGCTCGTTTTCTCGGTGCCGGTCAATCATTTTTCCGGGCTTCCAGAACTTGTCGCGCAGCGCCGCGGACTGCCCGTCATCTATTACGATGGCGACGTGCCGGCGAGTCTGCCGCGCTTTGGGGGCTTTGCTTCCGGCTTCAAAATTTACGAAGGCGCTTCCCTCCATGAATACGCCGGGGTCATCTCGAATTCCTTGGGCGGCGTTTCCGATCTAGAGGCGCTAGGCGCCCGATCGGTGGAAACCATCTATTGGGGCGTCGACCCAGAGCTGTATCAGCCCTTGGAACTCGAACAGGATGTCGATGTTTTCTTCTATGGCTTCGGCGCCGAATACCGGGAACAATGGATGGACGCGATGCTGGCGCGCGCAAGCGTGCATCTGCACGACAGGGTGTTCGACGCCGGCGGAAAGAACTTTCACATTCCGATGGGCAAGTGCAATCTCATTGGCGATGTTCCCTTTGCACGCTTTCGCGAATCGTGCTGCCGCTCGAAGATTAACGCCAACATTACACGCGAGGCCCATGCCAGCGTCTATGCATCGTCTTCGATGCGCCCCTTCGAGTTGGCCGCCATGGGCTGCTGCATTGTGAGCAATCCGGTCGAAGGCATGGAAGAATGGTTCACCGAGGGGGAAGACCTGATTGCCGTGCACTCGGCGGACGAGGCGCTCGAAACGTATGAGGCGCTGCTTGAGGATGAGGAACGCCGGGCCGCATTGGGCGCGCATGCGCGAAAGACCGTGCTCGAGCGGCACACGCACCGCGCCCGCGCCGAACAATTGGCAGCATACGTAAGCGGCTTTGCCGGAGGGTAACGGCCATGACAGATGTGCCCCCGCCCGCGCCCCTGCTAACCCATAGCGAGCAAACGTTGTTGTTGCAGATTGCCCGGAAAAGCCTGCGCGGCTGGCTCGCGGAACACGTGCGCATCAGCCTTGGCCTGTTCGAACTCACGCCCACCTTGGAACTCCCGCACAGCGCGTTCGTCACCATTCGCAACGACGGAACGCTCCGCGGATGCGTCGGCTATACCGCAAACAAGTTGCCCCTCGCCGACACGGTCCAAGCCAACGCCATCAACGCAGGCACGCAGGATGCGCGCTTCACGCCCGTGACCCTGCCGGAACTCGAGGCCATCTGTTTTGAAATTTCGGTCCTCGGGCCGGGGCCGAACGCGCAAACGCCCTTCTTCCCCGTACATCAGCCGGGCGATATCGTCATCGGCCGCGATGGGCTGCACGTCGCGCTGGAAGGAAAGGCGGCTGGCCTGCTCCTGCCGCAAGTCGCGG
>CAZLBS010000797.1:0-1575 GCA_964557505.1 uncultured Nitrospiraceae bacterium
CGGTGCCCGTTCCATTCGCAGGCCGTCGCCGCGGAAGTAATGGTGATGCCGCGCTCGCGCTCTTGATCCATGTAGTCGGTCGTCGCAGCGCCGTCGTGCACCTCGCCAATCTTGTGCGAGCGGCCCGAGAAAAAGAGAATGCGCTCGGTCACCGTCGTCTTGCCGGCGTCGATATGCGCCATGATGCCGATATTGCGCACCACTTCGAGAGGATAAATTCGTTTTTCCTGAGCCATTGCTCCGCCTTCACACAGTCCAAGCGCAGCCTTGCGAGCGCGCCTTATCCTGCAAGTTGTCGAAAATGCCTGGTTGGAACGGCCGGTGGGCCCCTAAAGGATGTCCGCGAAGGCCCGCCCGGCTGGAGTAGCCGTATATCGTTGCAGGAATCGTGCGCGAGGGCCGACCCTGCCTTGCCCGCGAGATGCTAGAAGCGCAGGTGCGCGAACGCCTTATTGGCTTCGGCCATGCGGTGCGTATCGTCGCGCCGCTTCACTGTTGCCCCCTGGCCCCGGTAGCAGTCCATCAGCTCAGCGGCCAGCCGCTCGGCCATCGACTTCTCCGAACGCTTCCGCGCGAAATCGATGATCCAGCGGAAGGCGATGGCCTGCTGCGTCGCGGGCGGAATCTCAACGGGCACCTGATAGGTGGCACCGCCCACGCGCCGCGACTTGACATGCAACAGCGGGCGCGCGTTTTGCAGCGCCTGCTCGAAAATACGCAGTTCGTCTTCGCCCGGCTCCTTCTGCTTCACCGTTTCGAGGGCGCCGTATACGATGGATTCAGCGACGCTCTTCTTGCCGCTCTTCATGATGGCGTTGATGAACTTCGCGAGCACTTCGTTCTTGTACTTCGGATCCGGAAGCGGCTTGCGCTTGGGAATTTCGCGGCGTCGTACCATGGTGTCTGCTTCCTGCCCCGTTACTTCTTCAGGCCTTTGGGCCGTTTCACGCCATACTTCGAGCGGCTGACCCAACGGCCCTCATGAATTTCCTTGCCGCCATCCTCTTTGACGCTGGCCTGACCGCCCATGTCGCCGTTCGAGTCAAGCTTGCCGCGAATGAGGTGATAGCGCACGCCCGGCAAATCCTTCACACGGCCGCCGCGAATCATTACTTGCGAGTGCTCCTGCAAGTTGTGGCCGATGCCCGGGATGTAAGTCGTCACTTCCATACCGTTCTTCAGGCGCACACGCGCGACCTTCCGGAGGGCGGAGTTCGGCTTCTTCGGCGTCATCGTATAGACGCGCGTGCAGGTGCCCGACGCTTGCGGGCACGACTTCAGCGCAGGCGACTTCGTCTTGCGGATCTGCTTTTTGCGGCAACCGCGCACCAATTGATTAATGGTCGGCAAAGCTTTCTTCCTCGCATTCGTTGCATATTCAATCGCGTCCGGGCGCCTAATCATCCAGCAGTCGACCCCGAAGCGCGTCCTTGCCTCTTCTACAGGGCAACAGGGCACACTATCCCCGAAAACGCACAGAGGCGTAAGGTTAGCAACGTTGCGCCCGCATGTCAAGCCGACGCATCAAGCCATCTAAGATCTTACCGGGCGCGGTATCGTCTTGCCGTTTAGGAT
>CAZLBS010000798.1:0-1574 GCA_964557505.1 uncultured Nitrospiraceae bacterium
GGCAACCTTCGCCGGCTCGAGCGTAGCGAGCCAGGCCGAGGCCGCGCTCGAGCGGCTCGCCCGCCAGTACCCCGAGGAATACCAAGCCGCGACCGCGCTCGATGGAGATGCGGGCGCGTTCGCTCCCGGCGCCGGGGATGACGTCAACACGCCGATTCTCGGCGTCGATGGGTCTCCTCCAAACGCCAATGAGGAAGCAGACGCCACACCGGTACTCCCCGTGCTCCCGGAACCTCAGTAAGGCCCGCGGCCACTCGCCAACGATCCGGCGCCTGCGGTACACTACGCAGGTTTCGTGCACTGGTGGCGAGCAAACGCGTCCTGCTCCGGCGGCAAACATTATGAGGGAGCCATGGGGTTCCAGGCGAAAGCCGCCCATTTGCGGCAAATAAACTCGGTTAATTGGGTGACCCTCGCCAAGGGCGTGCTGTTGCTCTATCCCGGCTACCTGCGCGGCCGCGGCATCAGCCATTCCCTCATCAACATCACCGTCGAAATGACGTACCGATGCCAATGGGCCTGCGACTTCTGCTTTCTCAAGGACAATGTCCTCAACCGCCGCGTTGACGAGCTCTCGCTCGACGAACTCAAGGCCCTCGTGGATCAGGCCGCGCCGCACGGCATCAGCTTCTTTGTCACCGGAGGAGAACCCTTCGTGCGCAAAGACACCCTCACGTTTCTGCAGTACATCAAATCCAAGAAGCTGAAAGCCGGCGTCAACACGAACCATACCCTGCTCGACGAAGCCGCCATCGACACGCTGCGCGCAGCCAAGCTCGACTATCTCATCACTTCCATTCATGGGCCCCGCGAGGTGCACGATGCCGTCACGGGCCGCAAGTGCTTCGATGATGTCATCGAACGCCTGCACTACTGGAATAGCAAGCCGCGCCACACGCGGCTGTTTGCCAACTACGTCATGACCCCCGAGACCTGCGTGCACATGGAGGCGATGGTCGATATTGCCGCCGACGCTGGGCTCGATGCCGTTACCTTCCAGCACGAATCGTTCCTCACCGCCGCCGACCGCGACAAGCATGAGCACCTATGGCGCCAAGTCACCGGCCAAGCCAACGAGGTCGAACTGAGCGTGCTCGATAGCACCCCGACCGCACACGATCGCGCCCGATTGAGAGAGCATATGCGTAAAGCCAAAGCCCGCGCCCGCGCCCGCGGCCTTCACGCCGTCTTCAAACCCGACCTCTCCAGCGCCGAATTCGAACGCTGGTATAGCGACGACTTCTATATGTCCGGGCGTTGCTCGTATCTGTACACGGATATGCGCGTCAACCCGCGGGGCGACCTCATCACCTGTCAACCCATTCCATTGGCCGTCGGCAACATTCGCGAAGGCGACCCATTTGCCCAATTCAATGGGCCGGAATACCAAGCCTTCCGCAAAGCCATTCAGGAAGCCGGTGGACTCTTTCCCGCATGCGCCCGCTGCTGCAAACTGCACCGGCGCTTCTAGCGTCGTGGCAGCCCGCGCGCCACAGCTTGCTCAAGATCGCGTGATGCGATGACGCAGCCCCCTGCGAAAGCATCGTCCCGCACATCCCGGAATCCGGCGCGCT
>CAZLBS010000799.1:0-1567 GCA_964557505.1 uncultured Nitrospiraceae bacterium
TATTTGCCAAGAAGATCCTTGTCTTCGGCATCCCCCTCTTTGCCACGGCCGATTCTCCCGATGCGAAGCTGCGCCATGCAGCGGCGGTCATGGCGGAGTATCTCGACAGCGATGAAGATGGCGTGCCAGACAATCCCGCAGTTATCGCGCAACTCCACACGAACCGGGCCGGCATTCAGATGTTCGCCACCGGCGACGATGCCGAGCAGGCTGATTACGATGAACGCCCGTATCGCTTGCAGGGGCTTTACGCGGAGGAGACCATTCCCGATGGCGCCGCCAAAGGACGCTTCGACGCTACGCTCGAGGAAGTGCTGCATTCGATCACGCAATTCGGATATGCGGAGGCTTATCCCGCGATTTTCGCGAGCCGGCCCGGCAGCAGGATCGCAAAAGCCATGGACATCGCCCGGGGGGGCCACTACGCGAGCGTGCCCGCGCAATATCCGGAAGGCGCCTGGTACACCTATTACGACGAAACGTGCGACTACGGCTGCCAGATCGATGAGTACTTCTACTGGGGACTGACGACGCTGCTTGGCGGCCAGGACTTTCCCGGCCGTGCGGAGGAAATCGCGGTCGAATGGCGCTTCACAACACGGGCTGAACTCGAGGCCGGTGACCAGGCCCTGTATGCCCTCTTGACCGACGCGCAATATGCGTTGCCCTCGGCCCTGCCTGATGGACACTACGCACCCGCGGCGTCCATGAAGCCGCAGTCCGCATGCTACCAGGATGTGCTCGGATTGAACGAGCGCCTGAAGGCATTCGAGCGCCGCGAGCGCAGTCTCACGCTGGCAGACTATGGCGATGCTTCGGTATCACGTCGCTTCAAGGAACTGCGCAAGCTTCAAAGTGACCTTGCGGGTATCGACGGTTCAGCGTGGCCGGTGAACGACCAGATTGACTACCATCTCGTGCGCGCGCGCATGAATGGCATGGAATTTCGCTATCGTGTGACGCAACCGTGGCGCCTGGACCCCGCATACTTTCTCTCCAGCGCGCTCAATCTAGGCTATGATTATGATGCGAAAACTGAAGATGAAAGCAACGTCAACAGCTTTCTTGCCGCGCTTCCTGGACGTCTCGCTGACATCCGCCGGTTTCAGAATGACTTTTCGCGCATGTCGAGCGACCTCGCCATCATTGCAGTACGTGAACTGCACCAGGCCAGAGATGACATGGCCGCTGCTCCACAGTCCAGCGCGCAAGGTCAGCACTTGACCCGGGAAGCCATGCACGCAATGGAAGCGCATGCCGCATGGCTGCAGGAGCATCAAGTTGAGATGACCGCCCCTGCGGGCGTAGGAAAAGAAGAATACAACTGGCTCCTGAAGAATGTCTATCTCTTTCCCTACACTTGGGAAGATTGCCTGCGCATGGTGGCCCTGGAAGACAACCGCGTTGTCACATTCCAGGCGCTCGAAAGGCACCGAACGCGTCACGTCCCAGCTATCGAGCCCGTCCAGTCGCAAGCCGAATATAAAGACAGCGTTGCCGACGCACTCGAACATATTGTCCACTTCATTTCGGAAGAAGAAATCTTCACCATGCAAGCCTACCTGAC
>CAZLBS010000800.1:0-1566 GCA_964557505.1 uncultured Nitrospiraceae bacterium
CGCGTCAGTCGCGCTCCCGCCGGCCGTGCCCGCGGCCTGCTTTCCGTTCGCCACGATGGTCAGCTTGCCGTCTTGCACCGTCAAGGTGGCGATCTGGTCCATCAAGCGGGCCATCTCGGGGTCTGTGCGCGCTTCCCGCAGGAGATTCTCGTTCGAGATGCTCCCCATGAACTCGGGCGGCGCCTCCTGCCCCGCAACCTCGAGCGACTGCAGATAGGCCACGGGACCGGTGTCCTCGGTGACCGAGACGGTGAGGGTAGCCTTGCCGTTCAGGTAGCGCCCGCCCGCCACGGGAAAGGCCTCCGGAATAGGAAAGCTGATCTCGCCCCCGATGGTGTCGCCCTCGATGGTCACATAGACATTGCCGCGCGCCCGCTCAAAGTCGGGATGATTCTGGATGAGCGCGTTGATTTCCTTGTCGGTGAGGGTCAGGCTCACATTCTGCTCGCCCTGGCGCAGCGCTTCGCGCCATGCATCGTAGCGCTCGGCGATGGGCTGATATTCCTGTTCGTCCATCATGACCTGCGGCAGGCCGCGCGGCTCGGCGTCGGTGTATTGCTCGACCGCGCTCTGGTAGACGAAATAGCCCCCCAGGAGCAAAGCTGCGAGCCCGAGCACGAACAGCACGGCCACAGTGATGCACCCATAGAGCAGACATGAATCCGAACGGCCGCGCGGCGGGGCCGCGGGCGGCGGCTGGTACTGTGGTTCCTCGGACATGGACCCTCTCCCCCTTGCCCGGTTCTAGCATGGCCCGCCGGCCCAACTCGACCGGTCGTTCCTTTCCGGGGCACGAAAACCCGAGTGTAGCATAGGGCCGACAATCCAATCACGGCCCGGGCGCGTTTGCCCCTGAATACAGCCGGGTGGCACTATAGGCCTTCCCCTAGCCTACCAACTTAGGGCCCGGAGGGCCACGAAAGGAATGTTTCTCGATGACTGGCGACGCGCTTATCGAACGCAATGACGAGGAAGACAAGGAAAAGGAAGACCAGGGCCCGAGCCCGCTCGGCCTGAAACTGCTCAAGGCCCGCACCATTATGGTCAGTGGCCAGGTAGACCAGGAATTGGCGGAACGAATCGTCGCGCAGCTGCTTGTGCTCGACTCTGAGTCGCACGACCCGATCAAGGTGTTCGTGACGTCGCAAGGCGGGCACGTGGACTCGGGGTATGCCATCCACGATGTGATGCGCTTCATCGAGTCGCCCATTCAGGCGATTGGGGCGGGTTGGGTAGCCAGCATCGCCGTGCCCATCATGATGGGGGCGACCAGGCAAAACCGCTTCACCCTGCCGAACACCCGCTTTCTGTTGCACCAGCCCAGCGGCGGGGCCGGTGGCCAACTGAGCGACCTCCGCATCCAGGCCGAGCAGATCCTGCTCATTCGCCAGCGCCTCAACAAGCTGCTCGCGGAAGAAACGGGCCAGAGCGTCGAGAAGATCTCCGAGGACAGCGACCGCGATTTCTGGCTCAACGCCGAGGAAGCGGTCGAATACGGCATCGTCTCGCGCATCATCCGCAGCGCGTCGGAGCTGCCCGGAAAGTAGGCGCCGCGCATCGTTCTCC
>CAZLBS010000801.1:0-1565 GCA_964557505.1 uncultured Nitrospiraceae bacterium
CAGGTGGCGCATTTGCGGGCGCACGCCGAGGCGCATGGCGTCTGCTGCTGGTACGACGTGTTTGGCGACCCGGCACTCGTCCGCCGCCGCAGCATTGTCATGAAGACCGGCCGCGTCTGCACGCGCGAAGACTTTCTCAGCGGGTCGGCCTTTCAGACCTCGACCTTGGTCTTCCGGCGGGAATGCTATGAAACCTTGGGCGGCATGGACGAAGACCCGCGCCTGCGCGCGGCGGAAGACAGCGAATACTTCGCGCACCTGGTCGATGCCTACGAGATACACCGCATCCCCGAGGTGCTCGCCGAATACCGCCTGCATCCGGCCAGCTACACCCGCGGCACGCTCGACTCCGCAAACGCCCGGGGTTGGAAGCAATACGAAGTCTTCGTCGAAAAAGGCTACTTCACGCCAGAACAAGCCCGGCGGCGGCGCGGCATGCTGCACTACGAACAAGCGCGCGATTGCCTCTTCGATTTCCGCGCGCCCTTCCGCGGGGCGCTAGTGAAAAGCCTGGCAACCCTCCGCCCCCCGCCGCGCGCCATCATCATGGCCGCCCTCATGTGGCTCCCCGCACCCCTCCTGCGCCCGCTCCTCTACGCCATGCAAGAGAGCTATAAGCGCGTTTTGTATGCCGGCGTAAAGAATAGTCCTATCTAGGAGCACGCATCGCTGCCGCTAGCCTGACTGCGGCAACATCCCTGTAAGATCCTAAACGGCAAGATGATACCTCTCTCGCTGACATCTTAGATGGCTTGATGCGTTGACGCGTAAACAGTTTTGGGCTAAACTACTTCCGGAGTTTTGGGTCTTCGGCGGATGTTTCGTGGATTAATGCGAATCCGGCGAACAATTGTGGGGTATCGGTCATGCGTGGATTTCATCTGGGTGGCGGGATTCTCTCGGTCTTTGTTCTCCTTTCTTCCGTTGCGTCCGCGGAACCAGTTACGTGGATTTCGGATACGGATGGTAGCTGGCAAGAGGGTGCGAATTGGGACACGGGGCAGCCGCCGGGGCCGGACGATGAAGCTGTCATAAACGTGGCGGACGCAACTATCGATGTTACGTCGACGGAAAGCGTGACGGTCCGCGCCATTGATTGTGCCGAGAATCTGGTCATCTCGGGCGGAACGTTCACGGTAACCGGGCTCGGGGTGGTGTCCGGGCGGCTCGAGGTACGTAATGGCGCGACGTTGCAGGCCGTGGGCGACGAGGCCGACTTCTCGAATACGGGCAGCGCGACTATCGATGGGGCGCGCCTGAGGGCCGCCAGCAGCGGGATGCTAAAGGTCGACACGGCTTCCTATTCTGCGCCTTCGGCGATCGAGGGAGCATGGTTCACTGCGGACAGTGGGGGCGTTCTCGACCTGAGCAGCGTGCAGACGATGACGTTGAATTTGAATTCGGACAGCCGCCGTTCAGAAACAACGACCTTTTCGGCCCAAGCCAACGGCCTTCTCGACCTAAGCGGGTTGCAGAATCTCACTGTCAACGGAACTAGTAGCGATCAGTTAGTCTTTTCCCGTGGCACGGGCGGCCAGATCGACCTGACGAACTTGGCCACGGTC
>CAZLBS010000802.1:0-613 GCA_964557505.1 uncultured Nitrospiraceae bacterium
TGAGGTGCGCCGGTCGGCGTATTGGAACTGCTTCCTGATGCCGCTTGCGGTTCTCCACCGGCGCACGGAAACGGAGCCTGCTTCCGCCGCGTCCGATTTGCACGCATCCTCGAAGGGCGTGATGAACACCCTGTTCGGGTGGGTGCTGAAGGCGGAGCGGCGCTGCGCGCGCATTGTGCCTATGCCCACGGGCTTGTCGCTGCTGATCGTCGCCGAGCGGCCGCGCGGGTAGGTCAGCTTTCCTGGAGGCGCTTTTTCGCGGCGCCCTGGAACATGGCGTGCGCCTCTTTCAAGACCTCGGGGATGCGTGCGGCATGCGGGGACTTCGCGAGGGCCTTCGAGAGGGTATGGCCGTTGAGCTTGTCGGCCTTTTCGCCCGGAAACCAGTGGCCCCCATTGCCGAGCATGTTGTAGCGCATGCGGCCGTAGTCGACCATGCCGAAGGCCTTCGCGAGGTTCCACATGCGCACGATGACAGGGATGTTGATGCCGCCCGGCGTTTCATCCCACTCAGGCAAGCCTTCCTGCCACGACGCGGCCCATTCTTCGCCGACAGCTTCGGCCATGGCCTTTTCGAGCTGCTCGACAATGGGCGGCACCAGCGTTTTCGCCT
>CAZLBS010000802.1:623-1254 GCA_964557505.1 uncultured Nitrospiraceae bacterium
CATGTGCGCGTCGAAATCTTCGGGCTTCGACACGCCGCAACTGAGCGTATGCACTTCGTCGTGCATGAGGCAGAAGAGGCCGTTAAAGACCATGGGGTCGAGCGGGGCCGTCAGTTCGCACAGTTGCTCCGGCGGGTCGTAGAGCATGCCGCCCTTGTCGTTCGGGCTGATAATGAACACGCCCATGTCATGCTTGCGCGCGGCGAGCACGGCCGGCCAGTTGTCCTGGAAGATGTAGTACCAGTGCAGGTTGACGTAATCCAGCATGCCGGTTTCGATGGCATCGACGATGGTCGAGACATGCCCGTGCGTGGAGAACCCGACATTGCGCACGCGCCCTTCGCGCTTCCATTGCTGTGCGCGGTCCATGCAGCGCTTGGTGTTCTCGAGGCATGCGGCGTCGTTGATGCCGTGGAACGCGAAGAGGTCCACGTAGTCCAGCTTGAGCTTCTCCATGGAATCGTCAAAGGTCGCCTGGAACTTGTCGACAGACTCGAACGGGGCGACCTTGGTCTGCACGATAATCTCGTCGCGCTGAAACGCCGGCAGAATGTGGCCGAGCTGTTCTTCGCTGGTGCCGTAGCCGTAGGCCGTCTCGATGTGATTCACACCGAGTTCGACCGCGCGCTTG
>CAZLBS010000802.1:1264-1564 GCA_964557505.1 uncultured Nitrospiraceae bacterium
TGATGCAGGCCTCGAGATTACGCTGGCTGTCCTCGCCGACAGGGTCGGGGCGCTTCCACGATTGCTGATAGCGCATGCCCCCGCAGCTGATGACGGGAATCTGGATTTCGGTTCTTCCAAAGCGGCGGTATTCCATGGGTCTAGGCTCCGTCTTCCGTGGACTCGTCGGGCAGGTCGTCTTCCATGGGCAGGGTATCGTCGCGGCTCCATTCCGACATGGAGCCATCGTACATGGCGACGTTCTCGATACCCGCGAGGCGCGCGGCAAAATAGCCAACACTCGCGCTGCGGCCGGTGTTG
>CAZLBS010000803.1:0-1562 GCA_964557505.1 uncultured Nitrospiraceae bacterium
AACAGGGCAGATGGCCTGCGCGTACGGCGCCCGGAACACGCGCCAGCCCCACAAGTCTTCATCCGTGAGCTTGGTGTTCACAAGCTTCAGACTCTGCCACGACTGCGCGAACATGGCCTCGTCCGGCATGCGGTAGGTTTCCGTGTCAGTCGCGACATAATACGGCACGTAGACGATGTGGCCCTCGCCGGCCTTCGGGACATTTAGGTTGCTGAATTCGATCACGCCGTTGCATGGAATGCGGCGATCATGGATGTTCAGCCAGAAGTTTCGCGTCAGCGGCCGGGCCAATTTGAACACGACGCAAACGACGCCAATGTAATCGATGCGCCGCAGCTGCTCGCGGTAGTCATGCCAGGCATCGGGCAGCCATTCGCTCGTCACGCTCAGCGGCGCGGTGGCGATCACATGATCCGCCAAGGATGTTTCGCCTGACTCGAGGCGAATGCCTTGGACGCCTTGCGCGTCCCCGAGCACTTGCGCGACGGACGTCCCGGTTCGGATGGCGCCGCCCAATTCCGCGATGAGCCCGGCGAGGGCGTCGAGCAGGCGGCCGGATCCTCCCTCGAGATAGCCGTGCTGGCCTTTCGATCTTGCGACCCGGTGCAGGCGATGCCACACCCAGGCCGCGGAGATATCTTCATGCCGCGCGCCAAACTTCAGTGCGAGCAACGGTTCCCAAATCATCTTGTAGGCTGTCAGGCCGATGCGATCGATGAGCCAGGGCTTCGCCCGCATTTCGTCAAGCTGCCGCCACTCTTCGCTTCGCAGGCGCGCCTCGAGCGCAAAAAGACCAAAGCGGATTCGCTGCAGAAAACTCAGCGGCGTGAAGGTCAGCAAATCCAGCGGCGTGCTGAAGGGCCATTCCTTGCCGTCGTAGTAGAAGCCCGTCCGCGCGCGGCGAAAGACGAGGCCGTCGCCGATGGCGAGTTCGCGGCACAAGTCGAAGTATCCCGCGTCGCCCGTGCAAAGGAAATGGTAATACCGCTCAATCCGCAGGCCGTCGAAATCAAAGGTCGAAATCAGGCCGCCTGCTTCGGGAGCCCGTTCATATAGCTCCACCGCATGCCCGCGCTTGAGCAGTTCGTATGCCGCGGTGAGTCCCGAGATGCCCGCGCCAATGACGATTGCCTTCATGGAGCTAAGACGCCTTCGGCTTTACGGCATAGAGCATATGCGTCTCGGTTGCATGAATCGGGCGGAGATCAATGGGCAAGCCGCGCGGTGCGTACACGAATTGAAATCCATGCCGCTCGCCGAGACGCTGCCACGCCCGGCGAGAGCGATTGGCCCACAGCGTCTGCCAGGAAAGAGGCACGTGCTCTCGTGCATTGAGTTTGTCATATTCATAGGTAATGCCATAGACATCCTGCATGACGTGGTTTATGGCCGGCCCCAGTTCTGGCACATAGCTTATCAGGGAAGCCGTCGTTGCCTCAGTAAGCACGGGCAGATTCGTGCGCGCCTGAAACAATGGCTCGCGGGGCGGCGTGGCAACGACGGCTCTCACGGCCGGTCCGCCCGCCCACTGAGACACCGGTTGTCCACCCCGACGGGACCGT
>CAZLBS010000804.1:0-1048 GCA_964557505.1 uncultured Nitrospiraceae bacterium
GCGCCGGCGCCGATGAGCGCGCCTTCGCCCGAGCGTCCCGACTGGTTGCCGATGATCGCGCCGAGGCCGCCGCCAAGCGTCGAGCCCACAAACGCCCCTTCAGCCTGTGGCGTGGTGTTGCAGCCGATGGTGGACACTGCCACGAACGCGGCCACGAGCACCCCTGCCGATACCTTCCGCCAATACGACATGGTCTTATTCCCCCTTGGCGCGATGCGCCGTAATTGCTTATGTTGATGCTCCATATGACGAGCACGAACTTTATATATTCATTCGCGCATGCGATCATTGCCGCGCCAAATTTTTCCGCTTGACAAACCATGCCATATGTGTAACGATGCGCGAAAGGGTGAAAACATTATCAGTGGTTTTGGCGTCCACGTCCAAATCGCTGGTCACGCAGGGGAACTGAGCCATGGCCTCGAAGAACACCAACAACACTGACAGCAGCAAACAGGACGGCGCCAAGCTGAAGGCGCTCGACATTGCTGTAGGGCAAGTTGAAAAACAATTCGGGCGGGGGTCGATCGTCCGCTTGGGGGACGATGCGGTCCGCCCTCAGGTGAAGACCATTCCCACCGGGAGCCTGAGCCTCGACATGGCACTCGGCATCGGCGGCATGCCCGCAGGGCGCGTGGTTGAAGTATTCGGTCCAGAGTCCTCCGGCAAGACGACGCTCTCGCTGCACGTGGTGGCCAACGCGCAGAAGCAGGGCGGTATTGCCTGCTTTATCGACGCGGAGCACGCCCTCGACCCCGCCTTCGCGCAAAAGCTGGGGGTCGATATTGATAACCTCTTGGTCTCGCAACCGGATACAGCTGAGCAGGCACTCGAGATATGCGAGACGCTGGTCCGCTCGAACGCGGTCGACGTCATCGTCATCGACTCGGTGGCCGCCCTCGTTCCACGGGCTGAAATCGAGGGGGACATGGGCGACCAGCACGTGGGCCTGCAAGCCCGGCTCATGTCGCAAGCGTTGCGCAAATTGACTGCAGCTATCAGCCGGTCGCAGACGCTAGTCATTTTCATCAACCAGATTCGCGAGAAG
>CAZLBS010000804.1:1058-1553 GCA_964557505.1 uncultured Nitrospiraceae bacterium
CCATTCGCATCGACATCCGCCGCATTGGCAGCGTGAAGGAAAAGGAAAACGACATCGGCAACCGCGTGCGCGCCAAGGTCGTCAAAAACAAAATGAGTCCGCCCTTCCGCAAGGCCGAATTCGACATGCTCTTCTCAGAAGGCATCAGTGAAGAAGGCGACATCCTCGACCTCGCCATCGAAGATAAGCTCATCCAGAAGAGCGGCTCGTGGTTTTCGATGGACGGGGAAAATCTCGGACAAGGCCGCGAGGCAACCCGGCAAGCCCTGCGCGACAACCCGGAACTGAAGGCAAAGCTTCGTGCAACCATCCTGGAAAAACGGGGGCTCAATGGCGTTTCGGACTCGTCCGACAATGGCAATGGGCACGCCGCGGAATTGACCGAGATGGAAGCCGAGTAAGAGTGACTGCGGCACGCAGCCAGGGGCCATCATGAACGCTCAGCGGATGGACGCCGCCAGCAGGCGCACACGGGCCGGACTCTTGGTCCTGCTC
>CAZLBS010000805.1:0-1551 GCA_964557505.1 uncultured Nitrospiraceae bacterium
CGGCAATGACGATTCCCGTACGGACGGCGAGGACGCCGTCCCTCCCAGCATCATCCCCCGTCCCGCTTTGCGTTCAGGGATTTCGCCTGTCCAGCAACAGGGCGCTATCGTGAATTGGTGAGGGAGCGGCAGGCTTCGGCGAGGGCAGGCACAAAGAAAACGCCGATGCGCTCCACCGACTGTCCGGCCTACAAGGCGTTCAGGTCGCTCTCCAGCATTGCCCTGCACTCCCCGAAGGGGGCATTTACGCTATCACCAAACAATACAGGCAACAGGGGACATCTTTAATGAGTCAACCAGGGGGACATTTCTATCGAGTCGCGACAAGGGCGGGGGCTTGACGTGGCGCTTTCTGCGCACTAACGTTATTCTGACACGGCGTTGAGGCGGGCGCGTTGATCGTTGGCGTGTTTCTGCCGTTGGGCGTTCGGGCATCGGGTTGCAAAGGAGCAGAGGAATGGGCAGCAAGCTTTCACGGCGGAAATTTCTTGCCGCATCAGCAGCGGCAGCAGTGGGCCCGATGGTCGTCCCGGGGCGGGTATTGGGCAAGGACGGCGGCGTGGCCCCTTCCGAGCGCATCACGATGGGCTGCATCGGGATTCGCGGCCGGGGCTTCCATGACTTGCGCTGGCTTATCGGCAACAAGGATGCGCAGGTATTGTCGATTTGCGATGTGCAACGCGTTCAACGCCGGAAGGTGAAGCGCTTCATCGACGAGCATTACGGCACGAAAGACTGCGCGTCCTACAGCGACATGCGGGCGTTTTTTGCTGAGCGGGATGATATTGACGCGGTGTTGATCGCGACGGGCGACCGGTGGCATGCGCAAGCTTCAATCCGGGCGATGCGCGCGGGGATGGATGTGTTCACCGAAAAGCCTTCGACGATGACCATCGAAGAAGGGCAGTTGGTCGTTGACACGGCGAAGCGCTACGGGCGGGTCTACCAAACGGGCACGCAGCGCCTGAGCGAGGCGAATCATGTCTTCTGCATCGAGATGGCCCGCACGGGCCGCCTCGGCAAGGTGAGCAAGGCGTATGCGCACATCGCGCCGTGGGACGCGGCGAAGATGTCTCATGAATGGAAGCCCGCGGCCGAGCAGCCGCCGAAGGATATTGTTGATTGGGATGCCTGGCTCGGGCCATGCCCCTGGCGGCCATACAATCCGGACTATCTGAATGGCGACTGGCGCGGCTATTACGATTTTCACACGAGCTGCATTGGCGAGTGGGGGGCGCACACGTTTGCGCAGGCGCTCCCAGGTTTCGGCGCGAGCGATACGGCCCCGGTGAAATACGAGTATGTCGACAATGACAGCGGCGACGGCATGGTGTGCACGCTTGCGCGGGGGCAGCAGATCATTCTGTCGCGGGGCGACAAGTACTGGTATGGGGCTTGCGGCGAGCGGTTCGATGGCGAGCGCGGCTGGGTCGCCGCAGCGGATGGTTATGCCAAGCCGGATGCGTCGTCGCCGGAATTGCTGGCCGAGTTTGACGAGGTGGTGGGCGAATACCAAGCGCGGACAGGCCGCTCGCTCGACCACATGCGCAA
>CAZLBS010000806.1:0-848 GCA_964557505.1 uncultured Nitrospiraceae bacterium
TGCCCCAAGCTCCGCAACGCCCAGCAACGCGGTAAGTCCCCCGTAGACCGCCGCACCCGCCGCGACGCCCCCCCCGGCCACAGCTAGCTTGGCGCTCAGCGTTTCGTTGCCGAACACTATGGACAGCCCGCCGGCAGCCCCATACGCGGACGCGGCCATGCACGCCCCTGCGAATACCGTCGCGGCAAGCATTCGAAGGCAGGCCCTATCCCCCAGCCAGCCGACGCGGACGCTCATCACGATGTAGAGCAATAGACCGTTCACGGTAAAGGCGATCGCGGAAGCCACCGTGAGGCCCACGTAGTCGAGCCAACCCACCAGCAAGAAGTTCAGGGCAATATTGAGCAGCATAGAGCCAGCACTGATGACGACGGGCGTCCGCGTGTCATGCATTGCATAGAAGCCCGACGCCAACACCTTGACAGCCGCCATGCCCACCAAGCCGGCCGCGTAAATGCCAAGGGCGGTGGCGGCCCGCCCGGTGTCATAGGCCGTAAAGGCGCCGCGCTCGAAGATGAGTTGAATCAGCGGCTCGCGCAGAACCACAAGCCCCAGCGCGGCAGGCCACACCCAAAACCAGGTCACTCTCAGGCCCCGCAACACATTGCGGCGCAATTCCCCGGGGCCTTCCATGGCAGCCGCGCGTGCGGCTCCGGGCAGCATGACCGCCGCCAATCCCGTTCCGAAGAGGGCAGCGGGCAATTGCACCAAGCGGTTGGCGCAATACAGCTGCCATACCGTGCCCGCTGCGAGCGACACCGCGAAGAAGCTGTCGACCAGCTTGTTCACTTCGCCCGCGGCTTGTCCGAAGAGAATAGGCGCCATCAGTAGAAGCGCCCTCGGCACGG
>CAZLBS010000806.1:858-1548 GCA_964557505.1 uncultured Nitrospiraceae bacterium
ACGGCCAGCGCCACCCGTGCCCCGTCCGGGCTAACGGCGGGGTTCCGCGGCTGAAATGACGGCCGCCAGACGCCAATGCGCCGGGCCATCGCGCTCCAAAGCCACACGAGTTGCAGGACGCCGCCAGCCCATACGCCCGCGATGAGCGCATAGGCTGGGTCGGGAAAGCGTTCATGCAGCAGCACGGCAGCAATCAGCGCCGCATTCAGCAAGACCGGCGACCAGGCAGGCGCGGCGAAGCGCTCGAGCACGAACAAGGGCGCCATGGCGAACACGGCCATCCCAATGAGGAACAAATATGGAAAGGTCCATTGCGCGGCGCGGATGAGGCGTGCTTGCTCGGCTTCCGTTACGGCGTCGTATTGCGTGAATCCAGCGATGCCTTCAAGTCCGGGCCCGGCCAGCGGCATGAGCAACACGCCGCCAAGCGTGAGGCCGAGCAAGACGAGCAGCATGACGCCGGCCAAGGCCCTCACGGCCGCGCGAAAGGCTTCTTCCCCTTCCCGTTCTCGAATCGTGCTCAGTACAGGGACGAATGCCGCCGACACCGCCCCTTCTCCCACGATATCGCGCAGCATGTTCGGCAGCTTGAACGCGAACACGAACACATCCCGCGCCATGCGCGGAATCAGCGCGGCGATGGCGAAATCGCGCACGAGGCCCAGGAGGCGGCTGGCCAGCGTGCCACTG
>CAZLBS010000807.1:0-564 GCA_964557505.1 uncultured Nitrospiraceae bacterium
AAGCTTCCTCGGCCCATTGCACAATCGCTTCGATGAAGTGCGGAATGTCGTGCTGACTGGCTTGGAAAGCAATGGGAAGGCCGCAGTCGCGGGCGGTCTGCGTGGTCATCGGGCCGATGCTTGCGAATTGCGCGCCGCCTTTGATCAACATATCGCGATGCGCGTCGCCGATGAGCGCGCGGAAATTGCGGGCGGTCGACGAACTCGTGAACGTGACCAAGCCGGGACCAAAGGCCATGAGGCGGTCGACGAGGTGTTGGCTTTGGCGCGGGGCAGTCGTGCGGTAGGTCACAAGTTCGGTCACCTCGGCCCCGGCCTCCCGCAGGGCTTTCGGCAGGAAGCTCCGGGCAATATCGGCCCGGGGCAAGAGAAAGCGCTGCCCCGACAGACTGGGCACGTGTTCGTGGAGCGCGGCCATGAGTTCTTCCGCCACATACTTCTCCGGCATAACGTCGACGCGGAGAAAACGGTTGCGGACGGCCTCCGCCGTTGCCGCCCCGACGACGCAGAGCTTGGCCCCGGCAAACGCCCGATGCACACGATCATCCCCGGCATGATCCGCGA
>CAZLBS010000807.1:574-1537 GCA_964557505.1 uncultured Nitrospiraceae bacterium
GCTCGAGCAGGCGATCGCAGAGCATGTCCACGGCATTGACGCTCGTAAAAATCACCCAGTCGTAGTCGCGGATTTCGCCGAAGGGCTCCAAATGCTCGACCGCTTCCACCTGGATGGTGGGGAATTCGAAGATGTCGGCGCCCAACTCCCGCAGGCGCTGCACCATCGTGCTCGCTTGCGTTTGCGCGCGCGTCACGGCGATGCGCTTTCCGAAGAGCGGCCGCTGTTCGTACCAGTTCAATTGGGGCTGCAAACCCGCCACATCGCCCACGACCACGAGGGCAGGCGAGACCAGCTCCGCTTCGGCGGCAATGTCCGGCATGGCGCCCAGCGTGCCTGTCAGGGTGCGCTGACGCGGAGAGGCGCCCCATTCGATCGCGGCTACGGGCGTCGAGGCGGGACGGCCCAGCCGAATGAGTTCCCTGCAAATCGCCGGCAAGGTCTTCACGCCCATGAAAAAGCACAGCGTCCCGTCAAGGGCGAGGCGCGAGAGATCGGGCGCTCCCTCGCTGCCGGGCTCAAGATGGCCGGTGATTAAGGAGCAACTGGCAGCCATGCCGCGATGGGTCACGGGGATGCCGGCATAGGCGGGCGCGGCAATGCCTGCTGTGACGCCGGGGATGACTTCGAAAGGCACGCCGGCCTGCGCAAGCGCGAGCGCTTCTTCACCGCCGCGGCCGAACACAAACGGGTCTCCCCCCTTGAGGCGCACCACGCAAGCCCGCTTGCGCGCCTGCTCGATGAGAAGTTCGTTAATCTCTTCTTGCAGCAGCGTGTGATGGCTGGTGTGCTTGCCGGCGAAGATGCGTTCGGCGCTTGGGCAATATGCGAGCAGGGCGTCGTTGGCCAAGGCATCGTGCACGACCACATCGGCGCGGGAGAGCACTTCCCGCCCGCGCACGGTCAGCAATCCAGGGTCGCCCGGACCCGCGCCAACCAAATAGACTTTGCCAAGAATGCTGG
>CAZLBS010000808.1:0-1535 GCA_964557505.1 uncultured Nitrospiraceae bacterium
TAGTCGTCCCTGAAGAAGTCGGTTTTGCTCACGATTTACATTCGAGGTGTAGCGTGTTTATTGCTGTCGGGCATCTTGGTTGTTGGAATGGCCGGGCGATTCGCGCGATATCGTGGAGCATGCGCAGGATTTGCTGGCAGAGGCGCGCCGGATCGGCCGCGCGGATGAGAAGCAGCCGGATGTTTTGTCCGCAGGCGGCGAGTATGGCGTTGAGTTGGTCGCCAAGTTTTCCTTGGAGATGGTTCCGGCCAAGCCGTCCGTCGTTTTTCATGTGGCCGATGAGGGGCTCAATGGCGCTTCGCCGTTTGTACCATCGGCGAAAGGAGCGTGTCATGCGTTTGGTGGAACGGCCGGCAAGATGGACGGTGGCGGCTCCGGTGTAGTTGTGTTTGCGGTAGCCTTTGTCGGCGAAGATGTCGCCTTCGATGGCGTGGCCGCTCAAGGATTCGGCTTGCGCCATGGCTTGTTCGAGGGTGTGTCCGTCGTAGGGGTTGCCGTGAAAGGATTGGCAGCCGATGATAAATCCTTCTTTACTGGTACTGACGACGCTGACTTTGTTTCCGAACTCGTAGCGTTTGTGGGCTTTGCCTTTGCTGATGCACTCCACTTCACTAGCGTGGATGCTGTAGAGCTTGTTTTTGCTGTTCCGCTCCTGGGCGAGCAGGCGCCGGGCTTTGGCCAGTTCCGCAGCGAATAGGGCCGTGTGCGCTGGGTTTCCTTCGCATTTGCGTTCGAGGTCGCGCACCACGCGGCCAAGGTAGGTCTTGAGTTTGCGTTGGGCTTTGCGTTTGCGTTTCATCTGTTTGGCGTGCGCGTACCGGCCCACCTGGATAAGCGCACGCTTGCCCACGCGCACGTAACTTTGCCGCAAGACAACGCCGTGTTGTCGTGCAAGCGCAACCAAGCGAACGCGCATCTTCTGATAGAGCCGCGCGTCGGTGGGAAAGGCGATGGCCTTCTCTTGCACCGTCGTGTCCACGTTGACCTTCGTGAAACTGCGCGGCGTGACCGCGCCCGTCTTCACGCCCGCCGCGATGGTTTCGCCCAGCAACGCCTCGATGCCCGCCTCGCCCACCCGCGTGCGCCAGCGCGTCATCGAACTCGGGTCGATGGGCATCGTGTGCTCGAAATACTTCGCGCCGCAAAAGAACTGCCAATAGGGGTTTTCCACCCAGCGCGCGACCACCTCCTCATCGCTGAGGTTGTACGTGTGCTTGAGATACTGAAGCCCCGCCATCAGCCGCGTCGGCTTGGCCGGCGCCCCCTGCGATTCATGAAAACTAGGGGAGAGCTGTTCGTCCAACGACGCCCACGCGATCTGATTCGACAACCGCACCAGCGGATGACGATTATCCACCAGCGCGCTCAACTCGATACGAAACAACTCGCCTTGCGGCTCATCCGAGGGGGTAGATTGGGGACGCATATTGCAAGCTCTCCTCCGTAGTTTCCGTCAAGCTTGCAATAGGTGTAACCGCTAAAAAGCGATTTGTCCATATAAAAACAGGGGATGATGAATTTATCAGGGGCCACTA
>CAZLBS010000809.1:0-1533 GCA_964557505.1 uncultured Nitrospiraceae bacterium
GACGGACGTCGACGATGCCGATGCGCGGCGATCGCCTCGACGGCCCAGTCGATCTGCGCGTACGGGTTGAACGCCCGGATCACGTGCAGCGCTGGCAAGACGCGCACGACATCGCCGATGGCGCTGAGGCGGATGATTAAAATGCGCGGTGTTCCGTTTAGCATGTGGCTGCCTGTATGGTTATCAAGCGGCCCTGGCCTGGAAGAGCCGCATGCCGATAGTGTAGCAACGAAGCTAGACGCGAAGACATTGCGCGCCCGCAGCCGCCGGACCGCGCCATGTCGACGAACCCGAAGGTTCCTTACTCATGCGAATCATTGCTCTGACCGCCGTTTCCTGTTACGTGAGTCTTGCTTGTGGCGCGGCACTTGCGCAATCGCCACGAACAGCGCCAGCCGTGGACATTTCGCAGCTGCGCACCTTCAGCGCCATTGGCAAAGAAGCGCCCATTTTGGAATTGGGCAAGGAAGTCGAGATCTTCTCTCGTGAGGGCAAAGGCTGCTTGACTCATATGTGGTTCGCGATTGACGAGCGCGTACGCATCCGCGTGTACGTCGATGGCGAAGAGGAGGCTTCGATCGACATGAGGCTCACCGAAGGCCACGGCTATAACATCCATGGCGTGCGCGAGGTCTGGGGCATCGGGGCCATGGGGCACGTCGGCGGCAATCACAACTGCTACCGCATTCCCTTCGGCCAGTCCATCCGCGTCACCATCCTGCCGGTTTCGGAGAAACTCGACTGGGTCACCGAGAACAAGGCCTGGTGGATCATTCGCGGCACCGAAAACTTGCCAGTGGTCCTGGGCGGCGTGCAACTGCCCGAGACCGCGCGTCTGAAGCTATTCGCCCTCGAAGACTACGACGCCGAGCCGCTCGAGGAATTCACACTCTTTGATCGTGAGGGCGCCGGGGCGCTCTATCAGACGACGGTGTCGGTTCAAGGGGAACGCCCCAACGGCGACTGGCGCGACCAGTCCTACCAAGAGGGCATGTTTCGCGCGTACCTGGGCGGACGCGAAGAGCCCGAGCATCTATCGTCTGGCCTCGAGGACTACTTCCTCAGTTCCGGCTACTTTCATCATGGCCAGCTATATGCGAACGAAGTCGCAGGCTTGACGACCTTCAACCGCGAAGAAAACCGCTTCTCCGCCTACCGCATTCACGACCGAGACCCCGTCTTTTTTCAAGACGGCATGCGCCTCACGTTGCGGTGCGGCGAAACCTTGAACGGCGAGAAACTCCACAACCCTCCCCGCACGCGCTACACCGTGTATTGCTGGGTATACGTCTGGTAAGGCATCCACGGCCCGTTCCGCCAAGCCCCCGGCCTGTGGCTCAGCCTATGGAATCGCCGCAATCTGCAGCGCCCATGACGCAGGCGGATGGGCTGCAACCGGCGGGCGCCTATCAATGACCACGCTTCGCCGCGAACTGGGCGTCCCCCGGGCCGTCCTCTTGGGCCTCGGCTCGATGCTCGGCACGGGGGTGTTCGTGGCACTGGGATTGGCGGCGGGCGCGGCGGGTCCCTGGT
>CAZLBS010000810.1:0-1530 GCA_964557505.1 uncultured Nitrospiraceae bacterium
CGCGCACCGTGAAGAAGCCCAGCAGATACATGCCCAAGAGGCCGCCCGCCGTAAGCTGGGTCAGAATCGTGCTGACGTCTTGCAGCGTTTTCATCATGCCTTCTTGCTCTTGGGCGTACGCGAAGACCATGCCCCCAGCCACCATGATGACGCCTACGGCTACCGCGATGCCGCGCGCCACGCGCAAATAATGCTGGTCGTCGCGCCCGGGGGCAAAATGACGGCGGTACAGGTCAACGACGCCAACTGTGCTGATAGCGTTGATGCTGCTGTCCAGCGAAGACATGGCGGCGGCGAGCACCGCCGCGACGACCAGCCCTCCCAGCCCCGGCGCAAGAACCGTCAGCACGAAATGCGGCAGAATCTGCGAGTCGCTCATTTCGCCCGTAAGCATTTGCTGGGCCGGCTCGGTGGGGAACTCTTGGAAGTAGACCCACATGGCCGTGCCCAAAAACATGAAGAACGTCCACAAGGGGATGCTGGTGGCGCAGCAAAGCCACATCGCCCTCCGTGCATCCGCCGCGCTCCGTGACGCGCAATAACGCTGCACGACATTTTGATTGCAACTGTATTCATAGAACCAATTCGAGAGCCCCACCACCAGCATCATCGCCGCTGTGCGCTCGAAGAGCGTGAGATTCCACCGGGATGGCTCGAAGGTGTTCTCCTCGGCGTTGTATTCCGCGAAGGACAGCTTGCCCGCCTCGCTTGCCCGGGAGATGATTTCTTCCAGCCCCCCTGGCACTTGCCATACGATGACGCCGAGACAAAGAAAACCGCCAAGGATCAGAATGATCGTTTGCGCGACATCGGTCCAGACGACCGCCTCGATGCCGCCAAGGACGGTATAAAAGGAAACGAAGATTCCCCCAATAATCACGCAGGTGTAAAGATCGAGGCCGGTAAACTCATTGACCAACAGCGACACCAAGAACAATATCGTGGCGACGCGGACCAACTGCGCAATGATGAACATGCTCGCGCCGTAGATGCGCGTGCTCGCGCCGAACCGGCCCTCCAAATATTCAAACGCCGACGTGATCTTGCCGCGCCTGAAAAACGGGAGGAAGAAGTGGCTCGCCACGAGTATGGCTATCGGCAAGGGAAAGACTATCAGCAAGCGCAGGTAGGCCGTTTTGTACGCATCCCCCGGATACGCCAAAAAAGAAATCGAACTGATGGATGTGCCCACCATCGAAAGCCCGATGGCCCAGCTAGGAAAATTGCGCCCCCCGAGAAAGTAGTCCTCCGTGCCCTTATTGCGGCGCGCAAACCAAATGCCCGCGAGGCTTATGGCGATGAAATAGAGAACCAGGACTACTAAGTCGAGCGTCCGGATGCCTTCCAGCATGCGTACCGTACCCCATTGTCCGTTGGCATTCATGGTGCGATGCGGGGTAGGCCCAGCCCGGTTCTCCCCACACGAGGTAACGATACGCTAACACCTCAGCGCAGACGGTGCAACGCTAGCCGTTCCCAGACTCATATACTAAGTGCACGTTTTGTTTTGGTGTTGATGCAGAGAAGGCA
>CAZLBS010000811.1:0-1526 GCA_964557505.1 uncultured Nitrospiraceae bacterium
CACGAATCATCTCCTCTTCATGCTGCTCAGGCGGCGCATGGACGACAAGGATGGGCGTTTCGGGTTCCGCCGATTCGAACCGCGCCGTCACCGCGAACCACGTGCCAAACGAATCGACGGTAAAGGTTCCCCGCGCTTGTGGATGCTCGATGCTCGGCGCCTTGCTCGGAGGTTCCTCGGGGATGAGGGGCACGGCGACGGTGGATGCGTTGCCATGCGTGTCCTCAGCGGTTATGCGCACGGTGACCCCTTCAGGCGGCACGGACAGCCACCCTTCTCCGCCGGGCCACTGCCAGCTCTCGGCCCGGTTGCCGGGCCAGCGCCAGAGCAAGAGGTACTTGGCCTCATCCAAGAAGAACGGGTGGTATCCCACACGCGCATGCCGGTGCGTGCCATACGTCATGATGTCATGCCGCAGGCGGAACACAGTCTCGCCCGCGGCGCGTACCTCGATGGTCTGCACGCCCAGAAAGTTGGCGCCTTCGTTGGCTGGATCGTAGAAGTCGAGCCCGAAGCCAATGCGGCCAGCCGCAGGGATGGCATCGGCGGCATACTGCCCCGGTCCAGTCTCTCTCGCGCTCAGCACCCGCGGGAGCGAACTCCCATACAGGCGGCCATGCGGCCCATCCGGCGACAGCAGCACCCGGCGGATCACCGGGCGCGTGGGGTCCGGCCAAGGATGCGCCGTGCTGCCGTTTTCGCGCTGGTAGGCAGCGTATACATCGATGGGCCGGTTGGCGCTGTCGCGCAGTTCAAAGTGCAAGTGCGCCGGACCGGCGCCCGTGGCCCCAGTATAGGCCACCACCTCGCCCGCCTCCACGCGCAACGCGCCCGGTTCAGGATAGGCATCGATCGTGTAGCTCTCGCGGGCATGCTGCGCGCGCCGTGCATACGTCTGAATCGCGCCCGCGAAATTGGAGAGGTGCCCATACACCGCAATGAGCCCGTCGGACCGTTGAATGTAGAGCGCTTTGCCATAGCCCCACGGCGAACAGCGCACCCGCGTAACCACGCCGCTAAAGACCGCCTTCACCGGGAGCGGCGATTGAGCCCGCAAATCGATGCCGGCATGCAGCCGCCCGGTACGGTATTCGCCGAAGCTCGAGGTCAACTGCTTGGGACGGTCAAGCGGCCACTCGAGCCCTTGGGCGGCCGCGCCCCCGAGCGCCATCCCCGCGGCCACGAGGCAGAAGAGCAGCGCGGCCGTCCGCTGCATCAGGTCAGGACGTTTCCTGTGCAATGGCCTCGAGCTTCTCCAGCACATCCGGACGCGCCTGCAACTGCGCATCGAGGTCTAAGTAGGTTTGCACAAGGTATTCGTTCTGCATGAGGCTCTGCACATATTGCCGCACCGCGAAGCTGCCTTTGCGCATGCGCAACTCCGCCTCGATCATCTCTTTCACATTCTCGTAGTCAGGCTCTTCGCCCGGGATGATTTCGTTCAGCTTGATGATGTGGAAACCCGCTTCGCTTTGCACCACGCCGCTGTACTCGCCGGGGTCCAGCGACTTCGCCGTTTCGACCAG
>CAZLBS010000812.1:0-1515 GCA_964557505.1 uncultured Nitrospiraceae bacterium
CTGCGCGAATCACTCGACATGGTCGACATTGGCGACGTTTTTACCATCGCCAACATCGAGAAGAGCTTCGACCAGATCACGCGCGCGGTCTCGCACGTGATTGCCGCGGGTACCCTGCCCATCATTCTAGGCGGGGATCATTCCATCGGCTATCCCTGTTTGCGGGGCCTTGCGGAGAACGTAGATGGCCGCGTGGGCATTATCCATCTCGACCGGCACATCGACATGCAGGAAAAGGACATGGATGAACGGATGCACACGTGTCCGTGGTTTCATGCGACCAATATCGAGAACGCACCGCCCGCGAACCTCGTGCAGATTGGCATCGGGGGCTGGCAGGTGCCCCGACCAGGCGTCAAGGTGGGCCGGGAGCGCGGCTCGACCATTCTCACCATCAGCGATGTCGAAAAACTCGGAATCGAAAAGGTTGGGGAAATTGCGCTCGACGTGGCCTGGAAAGATGCGAAAGCGGTTTACCTGAGCTTCGACATCGACAGTGTCGACTGCGGATTTGTTCCTGGTACGGGGTGGCCGGAGCCGGGCGGCTTCCTGCCACGCGAGGCTTTGGGACTGCTCCAGCTCGTGGCCCGTGAAGGCATCTGCGCGATGGAGGTCGTGGAGGTTTCGCCGCCCTATGACATCAGTGATACCACGGCACTGCTCGCCGCCCGGGCTGTGCTCGATGTCCTCGCTACCATGGTTGATTGCGGGAAAATCGGCAGCAAGACCGCCTGAGCGGCGGCAACGAAAGCACATGTGCCTTAAGCTAGACGCGCCGCGGCTCCCGCAGGCAAATCCCCCGACAGGGCTTCCTCCGAAATGCCCAATTCCTCGCCCACGACATCGAAGAATGCGCTGCGGCGGGGGTCATGTCCCTGCAGGCGGCAAGCAACACTATCGCAATCGCCAAACGAGTGAGAGGCGACGCACAAGGCCGGGTCGGGAATGATGTCGTAGTTGCCCCAGCGGCTCCGGTAGAGACCGTCTCGTTCCCAGCGCACCGCGCTGTGCAGGCCCTCCACCACGGCTATCGAGCCGCCGAGTCGTTGCGCGTAAATCTTCAACAATTCACAGCAGTTTCGAGCGAAAAAGGTCACATTCGGGCCATGCCAGCGCGTTCGCAAGGGTTCCGGCAAGAGGCCGAAACAATTCGAAATGCTGAGCCGTGTCGAGCCCTTGAAGCGGGCGAACGAAATGAATGACGCACAGGGATTCTCCCAAACAACACGCGGGATGAATTGCGCGAGGTCCGGTTCCCGCAAGGTAATCCCATGCCCCGAGAGAAACTGTATAACCTCATCGGAGTCAACGCAGCCTCCATCCCACCACGCCTCGGTCACGTTCAGATATTGCGCACGGCGACGCTCGAGCACATCCTGTATGCCTGTGCGCTTGCGGAACTCGCGGTCCTGTTCCCAAATCCAACGGCGGTGGCAACGTACATCACCTTCCCAATCCCAGTCGGCGCCGCCGAGGTTCCGGCTGGAGGTGTGCCCCTCAAGCACCGTCGCACGG
>CAZLBS010000813.1:0-1501 GCA_964557505.1 uncultured Nitrospiraceae bacterium
CAGGCGCTTCAATTCACTTTGAGCGGAACGCAACTCCCGCTCGGCGATCTTGCGCTGCGAGATGTCGGTGACGGTCACATCATAGGCCGCCGGCTGGCCGCTGTCGCCTGTGACCACTGTGGCGCTCACGAGCACGGACAGCCCGCCCCCATTGACCGTTGGCAACTCGCATTCGACATCGAGCGCCACGTGCTCAGCCGCCAATTGATTCCGGATTGCTTCAGTATCTTCCGCCCGCACAAACGTCAGCGGCGCAAACCGCTCCTGAAAAGCCTCGCGCGTAGGCCAGCCTGTAAGCGCCAGCATGCGGTCGTTGAAGTCGATCAATACGCCGTCGAGATCGCAGCGGTACAGTCCAATGGGCACATTGTGGAACAGGCTGCGGTATTTCTTTTCCTGCTCCGCGATGGCCTGCTGCATGAGCTTGAGGGCCGTCACATTGATGTGCGTAACCACCGCGCCGCCCTCCGGACGCCGCAACGGGGTCACCCGCATGACGAACCAGCGCTTCTCATGCGGGGCATGGCAGGGGTATTCCATCTCGAACAAGGGCTGCTGACCCGCAAGGACCGCGCGAATGCCCGCCGAAGCCTTATGCGCATCGCTCTCTTCATCTTGATTGAGCGCCATCGCGCAGGCCCCGAAATAGTTCGCGCCCACCTCCAAGCCTTTAAGATTCCGGGCGTCGTTGTCGACGGCAAACCGCTTCCACCCCTCATTGATCGCGATGATCGTGCCTTCATGATCGACAACAGCCACATTGGCCGAGAGTGAATTCAGCACTGCGGTGCGAAATTCCTCGGCATCGCGAATCTTGCGTTCGGCTTCCTTGACGTGCGACAAGTCGACATAGGTCAGCGCCGCCCCCTGCACCATGCCGGTCTCGTCGCGGTACGGGTGAATGCGCTGCAGCAAATGCATGCCATCCTGATTGACCACCTCGTCTTCCAGCATGATGCCCGTTTCCATCACCTGCCGAATCTGGCGCAACAGCTCCGACTGGTTGGGCAGCAAGGCGGCCATCTCCGCCAGCGGACGGCCCACATCCGAATCGCGCAAGCTGAAGCTGCTCATAATCGCCGGCGTGAACTTCCGAATCGTGAGCCGCGTGTCGAGAAATACCGTCCCGATATTGGTGCAATTCATTAAATTGCTAAGGTCGCGGTTGACCTCCGACAGCTCTTCATTCTTGCGCTCGTATTCCGCGTTGACGGTATATAGCTCTTCGTTGACCGACTGCAGTTCCTCGTTCGTGCTTTGCAATTCCTCGTTCGAGGCCAGCAATTCTTCGTTCGTCGCTTGCAACTCTTCGTTGCTCGTCTCGAGTTCTTCGACCGTGGTCTGAAGGTTTTCGCGCGTCTCGAGCAGTTCGCGCTCAAGGTCCGAGATGCGGTCGCGCCGGGCGGTATCGGCCTCGAAGTCATCCTCGGGCGCCGCCTCCGGCGCAGGCACATCCGAAGGTTCGAGCCGCAAATAGAGCATGGGCTCGCCCAGGGGATCT